>DUEU01000084.1 GCA_011191985.1 Dehalococcoidia bacterium | reverse complement strand
GGGGCTGCTGGCCTGTAGAATGGGCAAACGGCGTGTCATCGCCGAGACGGGGGCCGGGCAGCACGGCGTAGCGGCGGCGGCGGTCTGTGCTATGCTGGGGCTGGAATGTATCGTCTATATGGGTGAGGAGGATGTGCGCCGGCAGTCGCTTAATGTCTTCCGGATGAAGCTGATGGGTGCCGAAGTAAGGCCGGTATCCGGCGGCAGCCGGACCTTGAAGGACGCCATAAATGAGGCGATAAGGGACTGGGTAACCAACCCTAGTGACAGCTATTACTTGCTGGGCTCGGTGGTCGGCCCGTATCCCTATCCGGCTATGGTACGTGACTTCCAATCGGTAATCGGCGAAGAGACCAGAGAGCAGATTTGGGATAAAGAGGGCCGCCTGCCCGATTACATTATTGCCTGTGTCGGCGGCGGCAGCAATGCTATTGGTATCTTCTATCCCTTTCTGAACAATGTAGATGTCAAGCTCATCGGTGTCGAGGCGGCCGGCAGAGGGATAGAGACCGGGCAGCACGCGGCGGCACTGGTTGCCGGCAAGACGGGCGTACTGCATGGGGCGAAATCGTATGTTATGCAGGATGCCAGCGGTCAGATAATGGAGACCCACAGCATCTCGGCCGGTCTGGACTACCCCGGCGTCGGCCCGGAGCACAGCTACCTCAAGGACAGCGGCCGGGCCAGTTACGTTGCCGTCAGCGATGACGAAGCCCTTGATGGTTTTAAGCTGCTGTGCCGGACGGAGGGGATTACCCCGGCCCTGGAGCCGGCTCATGCCATATTCTATGCCGCCAGGATGGCCGCTTCCCTGGATAAGGAGCAGATTATCGTGGTCAATCTGTCCGGCCGTGGTGATAAGGACATGGATATTGTTGTTGCGGCGCTAGGGGTGCAACCTTGAGCCGTATCGCAGCTGTCTTCCGTCAGCCAGCTCACCGGGCCCTCGTTGCCTATGTTACCGTTGGCTATCCTACTGTTGAGGCCACTATGGAGGTAGTGCCCATTCTTGCCCGCGGCGGCTGCGATATTGTCGAGCTCGGCATACCCTTCTCTGACCCGCTGGCTGATGGGGCCACCATACAGCAGGCCAGCTTTCGGGCTTTGCAGAGCGGAGTTACCCCGCAACTCTGCCTCGATGTGGCCGGGAAGCTACGGCAGCAGGTCAGCGTGCCGCTGGTTTTTATGACCTACCTGAATCCGGTCTTGTACTACGGCTTTGAAGAGTTCTGCCGGGCCTGTGTCGGCTCCGGTGTCGACGGCTTGATTATCCCTGACCTGCCCCCGGAAGAGGGTGCAGAACTGGAGACCGTTACCCGGAGCCAGGGGCTTGACCTTATCTATCTCCTGGCGCCGACCAGTACCGAAGAGCGTATCCGACTGGTTGCGGAGCGGTCCCGGGGATTCATCTACGTAGTCTCGGTTACCGGCGTCACCGGGGCCCGGGAAAGCCTGCCCGATACCCTGGCGGCATTTATCGCCAGGGTGAAGCAACTGGCATCCCAGCCGCTCTGTGTCGGCTTCGGTATATCCACCGCCGGGCAGGCCAGGCAGGTAGGCCAGCTTGCCGACGGGGTGATTGTCGGCAGTCAGATAATCAAGCTCATGGAGACCGACGACGGTTTCAAATCGGTTGACAGCTTCGTAAGGGAGCTGCGCAACGCCCTTGATGAAGTGTCTCCGACCAAAGAGCCATAGGTTCCCCGATCATGCAGTACTATTGTCCCTCTATTAATTACCCGTAAATGATATTATAATTTAAACGTATTTTTTAATCAGGACTGCTGTCGGCACGAACTGTTAGCGCTATTTGTTATTAACAAAGGGAGGACTGCCATCAGACGAGCAGCAAAGGGCCCGCTCAAGGCGGTTATTCTGGTCGGTGGGGAGGGGACACGGCTGCGTCCCCTTACCTATGACACCCCCAAGCCGATGATACCGGTGTTGAACCGCCCGTTTCTGGAGCACATTATCGCTTATCTTAAAAACTATCAGGTCGAGGAGATTGTCCTGGCGGTGAGCTATCTCCCCGAAGTCATCCAACAGTATTTTAGTGGCGACACCAGTTGCGGGGTGAGATTGACCTATGCGGTGGAGAGCAGTCCGCTGGGTACGGCCGGAGCGGTGAAGAATGCTGAGCGTTATCTGGACAGCACCTTTATTGTCCTCAACGGGGATATATTTACCGGGCTGAATCTGGCGGATATGCTGGCCCTCCATCGGCAGAAGCGGGCGAAGGCGACTATTTCCCTGACCTGGGTGGATAATCCCAGTGCCTTCGGGGTGGTTGAGACCGATAGCGAGGGCAGGGTGCTGCGTTTTGTAGAGAAACCACCCCCTGACCAGGCAACTAGCCACTGGATAAACGCGGGCATTTACATCCTTGAGCCCGATGTCCTGAAGCATGTACCGGCCGACAGTTTTCACATGTTTGAGAGAGGGCTTTTCCCCCGTTTGCTCGAGCTTGGCGAGCCAGTATATGGTTATCCCTTTAACGACTACTGGCTTGATATGGGTATGGCTGATAAGTACCTGCAGTTGAGCAGTGACCTTTTGCAGTCGGTAGCCAGGAGTGCCCTCATCGGTGATTTTGGTCGGGATGAGGTGCGCTGCGACCGGGGGGTGTCTATTCATCGGTCGGTGGTAATAGTTGGCCCGGTGGTGATTGGCGGTGGTTGTCAGATTGGTCAAGGCGTACGGATTATTGGTCCGGCAGTGCTCGGCCCGGATTGCCGTATCGCCGGGGCGGCCAGAATAGAGCGGGCGGTACTCTGGAGGGGTGTTGAGGTAGCTGCCGGCGCCGTGCTCGACGGGTGCGTTGCTGGTAATGACGCGAGGATAGATGGTAACAACCAAGCGGTCAGCGGCTTCTGCCTGGATTTATCGGAGAAGGCTAGGTAATGAATTTTCTAAAAGGTCTGGCGCTTAGTTTGTTGGGGCTGCTTCTCTATGTGGCGCTGGTCATTTTTGGCCTCGTATTCATGCTTAACAGCACTGTCCTGAACCCCGGCTTTATCCTCCGGGAAATGGATAAGCTGGATGTTTATTTACTGGTAGAGGAAGTTATCCGCGAGGAAGTAGTCCCTCAGCTTGAAGTCCCGCCAGGCTACGAGCCTTATGTGCTCGAAATTGCAGATGATACTATGGCTGACCTGAGACCCTGGATAAGAGAACAGACAAGGGATGTCGTTTATACCGGCTATGATTACTTTTTAGGGCGAAGCTGGCACCTGTACCTGTCAATCCCTCTCGAACCGGTGCGTGATAATCTGAAAGAAAATCTGAGGGAGACCGTGCTCAGTTCGCCGCCGCCGGAGCTTGCCGGGCTGCCCCCGGCGGTGTTGGAGCAGTATCTTGACGTGGCTTACCAGCAATTCAACCAGATACCGGACAGCTTTGAGTTTGACCAAGACGACCTGGCCCCCGAAGATGCTGCGCATCTGGAGCAGGTAAGGCAGTATATCGGCTACATCCAGCTTGGCTACAAGCTGTTGATCGTCCTGATTCTGCTGCTCATCCTGGGGATTGTCCTGATTCATCGTGAGGTAAGGGGGGCTACCCGGAGCCTGGGGGTTACCTTTCTTAGCTGCGGCTTTGTTATCTATCTGTCTAACTTCCTCGCCCGGTACTTTGTTTCCCCCAGATTGCTGGAACTGTCTCTCCCTGCCGATTTCCAGACAAAACTGCCTCAGCTAATGGCTGACTTCCATGCCCCGCTGGATTGGTATGCCATTGTCCTGGTGGCTATCGGGGTGGCCCTGGTCGTGGTCTCCTTCGTCTACAAGCGGCGGCCGAGCGAGGCCTAGAGCGGCCATAATCAATATCACTACCTTTACTGCTTATTTTCTCACCTTGTCCACGCTGAATGCCTTTGACCGTGACCGGTTTAGATGCTAGAATTTAACGGAGGCTACCGGTCGAGCTGCGAGGGCGTTAAATGTCAGGTCATTCTAAGTGGTCCACGATTAAGCGGCAGAAAGGGGTAACCGATGCCCGGCGCGGGCAGCTTTTTACCAAGCTGGCCCGTGAGATTATGGTTGCCGTGAGAGAGGGAGGCGCCAGCCCCGAGGGAAACTTCCGGCTGCGCCTGGCCGTTCAGAAAGCCCGTGATAATAACATGCCGCTGGATAATATCGAGCGGGCCATCAAGAAAGGCAGTGGTCAGACCGAAGGGGCCAGTCTGGTAGAGATGGTATTTGAGGGATACGGACCGGGAGGGACCGCGGTTCTGGCGGAGGCGCTGAGTGATAACCGCAACCGGGTATTGCAGGAAGTGAGGCACGTATTCTCCAAGCATGGGGGTAATCTGGGGGAGAGCGGTTGTGTCGCCTGGTTGTTTGACTCCCGGGGAGTAATTAGCGTTGAGACCGGTGATATGGATGCCGAGGAATTGGCCCTCCAGGCGATTGATGCCGGTGCTGAGGATGTAAAGGTAGAAAAGTCCTACGTGGAGATATACACCAAGCCGGAGGAGCTGGAGAAGGTCCGGGAGGCCCTGGTTCAGCAGAAGGTACCGATAGCATCCGCCGAGTTACTGATGGTGCCCAAGACCACGGTCGAGCTTGATGAGAAGGCGGCGCTGCAAGCCCTTAAACTCCTAGACAAACTCGAGGAACTGGACGATGTCCAGCGTGTTTCCAGTAACGCCGATTTCTCGGATGCCCTTCTAGAGAAGTATCAGGCACAGTAGCGGTCATCGGTGTATTATGATAATCTTGGGGATAGACCCAGGCACAGTCAGCATGGGCTACGGGATTATAGAGGCCAACGGCGATAAGATAGTCCCGGTTGGTTGTGGTGCCCTGGCCGGTAAAGCGCGCTCCCCAATCGGGGAGCGTTTGAGCTATCTATACACGGCGCTTAACCGGATTATCGCTCAGTACCGGCCGGATACCGTGGCGGTGGAACAGCCCTTCGTGGCGCGTAACGTGAAGTCGGCGCTGGCGGTGGGCCGGGCTCAGGCGGTAGCGATTCTGGCGGCGGCTAACCAGCGTATTCCGGTCTATGAATACACGCCGGCCCAGGTAAAGCAGCAGGTGGCCGATTACGGCGCCAGCAGCAAGGAGCAGGTACAGGAGATGGTCCGGCTCCAGCTGGGGCTGTCGGAGGTGCCCCAGCCGGATGATGCCGCCGATGCCCTGGCGGTTGCCCTCTGCCACGTGAGGGAAACACACCTGAAAAACCTGCTCGCCGGCCAGTAAAGGAGCATGTATGATAGCCAGCCTTCGGGGGACAGTAGAGTCGCTGGGCAGTGACTGGGCAGTCATTGATGTGGCCGGGGTCGGCTTTCAGGTCTATATGCCCACCTCCACCCTCAGTGAGCTGGGTGATGTCGGCCAGGAGGTCAGGCTGTATACCCATCTCCATCTCCGGGAGGATAATGTCACCCTCTACGGCTTCGCCTCCGCCGATGAGCTGGCGCTGTTCCAGACATTGCTTGGTGTCTCCGGGCTTGGCCCCAGGCTGGCGCTGGCCATGCTCTCGGCGATGAATGTCGAGCAGCTAAGCATGGCCATTGCCACCGGCAGCGTCGACCTGCTGACGGTGGTCCCTGGGGTGGGCAAGAAACTGGCCGGCCGCCTCGTCCTGGAGTTGAAGGACAAGATAGGCGCCGGCTGGATAGCCACCCCCGCTGCCCAGATAGCCCAGGAGAACGCCGATGTGCTGGCGGCGCTGACCGCACTCGGCTATTCCGTGGCCGAAGCCAGCCGCGCCGTGGCCACCCTCCCCCCCGACCAGGACTCCACCCTTGAGGAAAAAATCAAGCTGGCTTTGCAGTATTTCGGGGGAAAGTAGATATTGGAGGTGGGAAATGGGACAGATTATCAGGTGCCCTTTGGTTGGGGTTGTTTGTAGTAAACCAATAACAATACAGGAAAATTCCTTCTTCTTGGCAGAAGCGGAAGAGCCTGATTATGACTTACAAAGGCGCAAAAAGGCTCTAAGTGAAGCAATAGCCGATGGATACAAGATAAGAAGTGCTCTTGAAGAGAAAGGTATTAATGCTTTTACGTGTAAAATATGCGAGATGATACAGAGTTGTGCCTATGGAATTGCTGATATATCGCAGAATAATGCTAACGTATTTCTTGAATTGGGAATGATGCTAGCGCTTGGTAAACCTACCATAATACTATCGAAAAAAGGACAAGAGCGTAATTTGAAATTACCTTCAGATGTGACTGCTATAGAGGTTGTTCCTTTTGCCGAGTATTTAGATATAATTGACCAACTTAGGGAAATCGTTCGTAAACTTCCATCTCCTGTAATACCTCCTAACCCACTAGAGGATATCAGTAAAATACAGCCACAGTTGGCTGAAGAGTTAAAAAAGCAGGCAAAAGAGATAGTTGCTGAGTTCAAGATGAGCATTGAAGAAGCCAAGCTGTCCTCAATTGTCATCAGTGAAGAAAAGCGAGATATTTCCCCTGAGCTTAGTAAAAGATTGGGGAAGCTGGAAGAGAAGCTGGAGGATTTGAGAGGTCTGGGCTTTTCCACAGATGCTGATACTGCTTTATTAAGAGGTAATTACTTTTTCAATCAGGCAAAATATGAAGAGGCACTAGCAAGCTACAACTGGTGTGCCGAATTACGCTCCAATGACCCTCTTGTATTTAATAACCGAGGGGCTACTTATGTTAGGCTAGAGCGATATGAAGAAGCACTAGCTGACTATAACCGCTCGCTGGAACTAAAACCCGATGACCCGGATACACTCAGTAATCGAGGTGTCACCTATAGCAAACTTGAAAAGTATGAAGAGGCACTAGCTGACTATAACCATTCGCTGGAACTCAAACCCGATGACCCAGCTACACTCGATAACCGAGGTGTCAACTATAGCAAACTTGGAAGGCATGAAGAGGCCCTAGCTGACTGCAACCGCTCGCTGGAACTCAAGCCCGATAACCCTCTCACACTTCATAACCTGGCCTGTCTTTTTTCGCTTGGGGGTAAAGCTGGTGAAGCGTTGGCTTACCTAGAAAAAGCTATTGATAAAGACGATAAGTATCGTGAAATGGCTAAAACTGATGAAGACTTTGATAGTATTCGTGATGCCCCCCGTTTTAGAAAGCTTATAGAATAGTTAATCTATTCCCACCCACCGCCCTCGTGCGGCATTTAATAATAATTGACTTAAGCTGACACCGACACCATCAGAGTGAGTTTTAGAGAGGCGAAGCCTCTCTTTTTTACAGCCGATTGCCATAATAAAAGATAAGCCTACACTGTTTTGCTTTACTTCTTAAATTGTGGGTAGATTGCCCGTATCTCCCCTCTCCTTGATAGGAGAGGGGGACACAGGGGGTGAGGTAGATAATAATCTCTTTATAACTTCTACTTGACATACTGAAGTGTTTGGTATAAATTATCTGCCTACATAATGATGCTGCATAAAAGGAGGCTGGCAAATGAAGGCAGAAGTAATGGACAAACTGGCGGCTCTAATTACGGCTGCGTTCGGTCTGGTGGCAGCACTTGCCTGGAACGGTGCTATAAGGGCCATATTTGAGGCCATTTTTGGCACCGCCGACAACATTACGGCTATGCTTGTCTATGCCGTGGTGGTTACCATAATTGCTGTTCTGGCAACCATCTGGATAGCCCGCTCCGTAAAGAGGGCAAAGGGCGAATAAGTCAGCTTTAAGTATCGCCTCAGTATAAGAATCTCTTGACACCTTCCCCATTGCTCTATTAAAGTTGACTCTGGTTATGCTGAAAATCGTGGCCGGTACCAGTGGCCTGCTCTCCCAGGTGGTGGCTGTGGCAGCCCTGGTGTTTGTTCTAACTAAATCACCCTGGTTCCGCTGGCTGGAGCACAACCTGAGCATCCTCGGTGTCGAGGGTTCGGCCAGGGTGCTTTTTAATGTTGGTATAGGCATTGCCGGTATCCTGGGCATTGTGTTTGCTCTTGGTCTCAGGGATAGTATAGTATCAGGTGGGTCGGTGGGGTGGGTGGGCATTGTGAGCCTGGCCCTGGGCTCGGCAGCCCTGGCCGTGATTGGCCTGGTGCCGCGGACGACTGCGCTGCCGCATAATATCGCTACAGTAGCCTTCTTTGTGTTGATTACCCTGGCAGTCTGCCTGGTCGGCGTTCAGTTTCTTTTGGAGGGGAGACTGGTGGGGGGAATACTGAGTATCGCCGCCGTGGTATTTATTATCGGCTTTCAGGTGGTTCCCTGGCCCGCGGAGGGTGGGGCTATCCCGCAGTTGCTTTCCTGTGTGCCGTGGTCGGCCTGGACGCTGGTCTTTGCGGTCAGGTTGCTCGCGGGCGGTCTGCAAGGTGGTGCCTGAAAAGAAGAGTATAGAATGGTTATCGTCTGGTTTACTTTTACCAGGCAGAACATGTATATTAGAAAGGATTTACTATCTGAAGAAATTTTACCTCAGGAGGCATATGAATGACTGGCGAGACAAAGTTTGAAAAGCTTCTAGAGCCCTATCACATTGGAAAGGTACAAACGAGGAACCGGATGGTAAAGACAGCCGCCGGTATGTTCTACCAGAAGGATGAGTATGTAAGCGATGTACAGAAGGGTTTTTTTGAAGCTCTGGCCAAGGGTGGGGTGGGTCTACTTTGTGTGGATTCACCGACTATTGACTACCCACAAAGTCTGATGTTCCCCATACAGTTCCGTATCGACGATGACAAATACATAAAAGGCTTCAGTGAGTTGACCGGGGTCATCCATAAACATGGCTGCCCGGCCTTTCTCCAGCTATATCATTGCGGCGCCTGGATGAAAAAGGAAACCTACGGGCTTCCGCCGGTTTCCGCCTCGAATATTTCCATAAGTTCCGATGTTTACGGACCCACCAGTGAGCACGCCTCCAAGGACGTGCCCAGACCATTGACCATCACCGAGATTGAAGACCTGGTCGATAAATTTGCCAGTGCCACCGTACGAGCGCAAAAGGCCGGGTTTGACGGCGTTGAGATAAATGCTGGTTCCAACCACCTGCTGGCCGCGTTTCTGTCGCCGTTGTGGAACAAACGACAGGATGCCTACGGCGGCAGCCTGGAGAACCGGGCCCGCTTCCTGTTAGCGATTATTCAGGAAATCAGAAAACGGGTAGGTCGGGACTTCCCGATATGTGCCCTTATCAACGGTGTTGAAGTTGGCGGTGGGGGCAGAGGAATGTCACTAGCTGAGGGCCAGGAGCTGGCGCGGATGCTGGAAGCGGCCGGTGTTGATGCAATTCATATCCGGTTTTACTGGTATGGTTACGACATCAGCGTGCTGACTCCGGAGATAGTATTTTACCCCGAGCCCCACATTCCCCTGAAGGATTTTCCCAAAGAGCCTGATTGGAGCCACAAGGGGGCCGGGGCCAATATGTCTGTAGCCGCCGAGATCAAAAAAGCGGTCTCGATACCAGTTATCGCCGGCGGCAGGATGGACCCGGAACTTGGCGAGGAGGCCTTGAGACAGGGTAGGGTGGATTTGGTCGGTTTCTGCCGGCGCCTGATGGCGGACCCTGAGCTGCCTAACAAGGTTATCTCGGGTAAAATGGACGATATTGTTCCCTGCCTGGGGTGTCTCCAGTGCATGAGCGGTGTATTTACGCCCGTGCGCTGCCGGGTAAATGCGGCTATGGGCAGGGAGTACGAATACACCTTTAAGGAAGCGGCTAAGAAAAAGAAGGTGCTGGTGGCTGGCGGCGGGCCGGCCGGTATGGAGGCGGCTAGGGTGGCGGCGCTGAGGGGGCACGAGGTGAGTCTCTATGATAAAGAAACGGAACTGGGCGGGTTGATGAATACGGTGGGGCAGTTGAGGGGGGTTGAATTCGAAGACCAGCCAACCCTGATTGACTATTTCAGCAGGCAGATTACCAAGCTGGGTGTGAAGATAAACCTTGGCAAAGAGGTCACCCCCTCACTGGTTGCCGAGATTAAGCCGGATGTGGTTATACTGGCTACGGGGGGCGTTCCTGCCCTTCCCGATATACCGGGCATCAAAGGGAGCAACGTGGTGGCCGGGCCTGACCGTTACTATAGCCCTGGTGACTATCTGAAGCTGCTGGGGAAGAGGGTGGTCATCATCGGTGGGGCGATACAGGGCTGTGAACTGGCCGAGGTTCTGGTCAGGCAGGGCAAGCAGGTCACCATCGTGAATACCGCAGCCGAAATGGGCGAGGGAATGGCCCGCGAAATACGCGCCCGGCTTCTCTGGTGGCTTACCCAGAAGGGGGTGGCCATGATGCCCGGCGTCAGGTACGAGGCGATAACCGATAAAGGGCTTACCATCACTACCGGGGCAGGTAAACGACAGACCATCGAGGCGGATACCGTAGTAATCTCCTTACCACTGGCAGCGAACAAAGATTTGCTGGCGAAGCTGGAAGGGAACGTACCCGAGGTATATGCCATTGGTGACGGTGCCGAGCCGGGCCTGATGATGGATGCCATTAATGATGGGGCACGGATTGCCCATGCTATCTAGTCTGGTATTTATCCGCTAGCCTAACGGAAGTTACCCGTTTAATGAAGGTAGGCTTCAAGGGCCGGTAAAAACTCATTGGAACCGGTGTGCTGGACAATCTGGCCTTTATCGCCGGACCGGATGATATCGCCGCATTCTTCCATGAACTCGGTGTGGGTCCTTACCTCTTCTATGGCCATGAATACCCCAGAGCCGGTCAGTTGTGAAGGCGGAAAATATTGCCGGGCTATAGCCTCTTCTTCAATCGGTCTATTGCCCATGACCTTCAGGATGTCGCGGCAGCGGTCAATGTGGAACTGGATAATTTCCCGGGCCCTATCATACGAGCTATGTATGATGTTGAACTGGCCGTTATAGAACAGGCGATGGCCGGGGAACGTAGCGGCAAAGGGTTGGGATTCCAGGCGAGTTATTTTGTTCAGGGACGCGATATAGGCCTTGAGCCCGTATATCTTGTTCTCTTGGCGATATTCCTCAGGTAATATCTGCCGGTTGACTTCAAAACTGTATGCCAGAGATGGGTGGGGCGTAATGTCGGGCAGTATAGTGTCGCCGGTAAATAGAGCCTCATCTTCCAGTATAATACAAACGGCGTCCGGGGAGTGGCCGGGGGTAAACAAGAAGCGGAGATTGTCCTCCGGCATCGCGTGGTTATCGGTAATATCGTAGTCCACGCTCAGCGTGCTTCTTTTCTGGTGATATGATAGGCAGTTCCGGTAGACCTTCTCCGTCAGGGGACAGAGGCGGCAGGAACCGGGCAGTTCCGGATGAAGGGCATTGTCTTCTATTTGGGGATGGTAAGCAATCATCGGTCGGTAGACGGGGTGCGCCCACAGCTCGGCCTGAGACGCCGATAGGATCTCCGGCAGGTTCCCGTCATGGTCTTCGTGGCTGTGGGTAATGATGATTCTGTCGATATCGGTTAGCTCCTTACCCACTGATTCCAGCAGGGTTTTTAAGACGTCATAGTTACCGAAACGGCCGGTATCGATCAGGGTGGTTTTTTGCCCTGGGACCAGATAGCACCAGGTGGGTCCGAGGTCCCATTCTGTGTCAGTGCGTATGTTGGGTACGGCCATCCCAAAGATGTCAGTCCCCTGGCTGGTCTGATAACGGACTATCATCCCGTCTCCGTTATCAGCGCCTTTAACAATTACTTCCGGTGTTTTCATTTCACTTTTTGCCGGGTATGCTGCCCAACTCCCCTTTCTATAATCACTTGATGTACTTTTTATGGCTCAAATGGGCGGTTATCAACTACGGGTTACTGGCTCTGCTTCTGTAGCTGAACGGAGGCACCGTAAGCCGGCTCATCGCGCCGGGGTCAAGTTTATTATAACACAGGAGACGCCGTCTTCGCACCAAACTTAGACGGAAGTAGAGAGGTGTTTCCCCTTTTTTATCCGTCCCCTGACGGGTGAGTCAAAGAGGGGCGGTCTTTTCCATAAATAACCTGTCGGGTGAATCTAAGAGAGGCAGAGCCTCTCTTCTTTATACTCCCCCTACCTAGATAGGAGAGGGGGATACATGGGGTAGGTGGATAATTAATCCTTGAGGCGATATACTATCTATGCGATTCTTTGGATGAGGGGTAATGTCGGAATTTGAGATAGTCTCCGATTTCGGGATGACCGGTGACCAGCCGCAGGCGGTGGACGGGCTGGTGGCGGGACTGGAAAAGGGTTTCAAGCACCAGACCCTGTTAGGGGTTACTGGCAGCGGCAAGACATTCACCATGGCTAATGTCATCGCCCGGGTACAGCGACCGACCCTGGTTATCTGCCATAACAAGACGTTGGCAGCCCAGCTATACTCAGAGTTTAAAGAGTTCTTTCCCCATAACGCTGTGGAATACTTCGTCAGCTATTACGACTATTACCAGCCGGAGGCGTATATACCCCGCACCGATACCTATATTGATAAAGAGATTGACATAAATGAAGAGATTGACAAACTGCGCCACGCCGCTACCCGGGTCCTCTTCGAGCGCCGCGATGTGGTCATTGTTGCCTCGGTGTCCTGTATCTACGGTCTGGGTGAGCCGGAGGAGTATCGCAGCTTTGTCTGCAGCCTGGAGCGGGGGCAGAGCTACCGCCGGGAAAAGGTGCTGCGCCAGCTGGTGGACATGCAGTATGAGCGCAACGATATCGACTTCACCCGGGGCCGGTTCCGTCTGCGCGGCGATACCCTGGAGATACAGCCGGCCTATGAGGAGTTGGCCCTGCGCATCGAGTTCTTCGGTGACGAGGTCGAGCGCATCGTCCAGATAGACCCGCTCACTGGCGAGCTGCTCGCCGAGCTGGACTCGGTGGACGTCTATCCGGCCAAGCACTTCGTCACCTCCCATGACCGGCTGATGCTGGCCATTGAGACCATCAGGCAGGAGCTGGAGGAGAGACTGTGGGAGCTTAGACAGCAGGACAAGCTACTGGAGGCGGCCCGCCTGGAAGCACGCACTAACTATGACCTGGAGATGCTGGCCGAGGCGGGATACTGCCACGCCGTGGAGAACTACTCCCGTCACCTGTCACAGCGGCCGCCGGGCAGCCCCCCCTGGACGCTGCTGGACTATTTCCCCGATGACTTCCTGCTCTTCGTTGATGAATCGCACATGACCCTGCCCCAGATTCGGGGGATGTATCACGGCGACCGCTCCCGAAAGGAGACGTTGGTAGAATATGGTTTCCGGCTATCCTCGGCGCTGGACAACCGCCCGCTGAACTTCACCGAGTTTCTGGAACGGGTAAACCAGGTTGTCTATACCTCGGCGACGCCGGCGGAGTACGAGTACGAGCACAGCCAGCAGGTGGTCGAGCAGCTGGTGCGGCCTACAGGCCTGCTGGAGCCGACCATTGAGGTCAAGCCAACCAGAGGGCAGATTGATGACCTGCTCCACCAGATAAAGACCCGTGTTGACCGCGGTGAGCGCTGCCTGGTGACCACCCTGACCAAGCGTATGGCCGAGGAGCTGGCCGATTACCTGAAGGAGATGGGTATCAAGACCCACTACCTGCACTCCGAGATTGATACCCTGGAACGGGTGGAGATACTGCGTGACCTTCGCCTTGGTGTCTACGATGTCGTGGTCGGCATCAACCTGCTGCGCGAAGGTCTTGACCTGCCCGAGGTGAGCCTGGTGGCTATCCTGGACGCAGACAAGGAAGGCTACCTGCGCTCCGAGGGGGCGCTTGTCCAGACAATGGGGCGGGCCGCCCGCCACGTCGAGGGGCATGTCATCATGTATGCCGACACCGTCACCCGCTCCATGGAAGCGGCCATCGGGGAAACACAACGCCGCCGTACCATCCAGGAGGATTACAATCGGGAGCATGGCATCACGCCTCAGGGGATTAAGAAGGCAATCAAAGACATCACCGAGCGGGTGAAGGCTGTCGCCGAACCGCGCACCACCTATGAAGCAGTGCCTATCTCCCGCGATGAGGTGGCCCGCCTTATCAAGGAGCTGGAAGGGCAGATGAAGAAGGCAGCGCAGAACCTGGAATTCGAGCGGGCGGCCCTGCTGCGGGATAGAATAATTGAACTGCGGCGGGAGTTTGAGGTTGTGGAGGTATCTACCTCACCCCCTCGTTCCCCCTCTCCTTCAAAGGAGAGGGGGAGGTATAGCAAAAGGGAGACTTCGTCCCCCTTAGACCCCTCTTTCTGAAATGACATGAATGACGAGTCGGCAAAGACAAGACAGGAACGCCGCGAGCAGAAGCTCAACAAGAAGCGTGAGCGCATACCAAAGCACGGCAAAAACCTGGCTAAAGTCTATTTAGATGCTGTCTTGAAACGGTTGCGGCGAAAGTAGAATTTTTTACTAACCCCATCCCCCTGTATCCCCATTCCCCAGGGAAGGGGGAAGATATTTTTAAGAGGGGCTTCGCCCCTCTTCCACACTCCGTTTTTTTGCTTTGTTGGGTTTGTTAGAGCAGCATTGATGGGGGGGTGGCTTCCTTAAAGGGCGGCGGGCGGGAATAGATAAATGGGGGTGGAGAGAGTAGTCAGGTTTTCAGTTACTTATTCTTGATATTGCTGCTGAGCAAAGACTCGAAAGTAGATATATCTTGGGGTGAAATAGCCGATTTAAGAACGATTAATCCAGTAGCAACTGATGTGTAAATAACATAGTATCCGCCAATTCTTTTCCAATTTACAAAGGCGTCCCATTTGGCCGTCTGTTGTGCAGTTGGCGTGGTGATAGAAATACTGTCGGCATTAAGAACTAATCGCCGTGGTAAGAAGAGATTACGGTTCTTAGAGGAGAATCCCATATAGAGTATGCGTAGTGATATAAATAGAAGTAATGAAATTAATAACGTTATATTTAGAACTCGCCCTATATTTGCGATAATAAATAAGATTAAAATAATGAGTACCAAGTAAAAATACCACTTTCGAAACAGTATGAACCATCGGAATTTTATGTACCCTGCTCTCGTCAGCCTACTGTCAATAGTAACCATATAATTCACCTTTACAGGAAGGTGATATTATTCCTCCTCCCCCTTCCCCATCTCCTCCTCAAGCTGGTCCATGAGGCGGGCGGCGCGGGGGTAGCCGATGTGCAGCCGCCGCTGCAAAAACGAGGTGGATATGTGCTTGTGGTCTCTAGCCAGCTCCTTGGCTGCTTCCAGCAGCGGGTCGTCGGGGTGGCTCTTCTTTTCAATGGCCGCCACCGATGGCACCAGTTGTTCAACACTCAGATGGGCCGGCTCTTCTTCCCGTATCTGGCTGTTCCAGAAATATACCAGCCGCTCGGTCTCGGCATCGGAAACGAAGCACCCCTGAAGTCGTTTGGGCTTGGCCGCTTCGGTGGGCATGTAGAGCATGTCTCCCTTGCCCAGCAGCTTCTCGGCGCCGGCCATATCAAGGATGGTGCGGGAGTCGACCTGAGAGGTAACGGCAAAGCTGATGCGGGTGGGGAAGTTGGCCTTGATGAGGCCGGTGATAACATCTACCGAGGGGCGCTGGGTGGCCACCACCAGGTGGATACCAGTGGCCCGGGCCAGCTGGGCTAGGCGGCAAAGGATATGCTCGACCTCGTCAAAACCGGTCATCATCAGGTCGGCCAGCTCATCAATAACCAGCACTAGGTAGGGCATCTTGTCGGCGCCCTGGTTCTTCTTGTTATAGCCCTCGATGTTACGGACGCTGGCGGCGGCCATCTTCTGGTACCGGTTGTCCATTTCCTGGTTGAGCCAGCGCAGCGTGCTTAATGCCTTGCCGGTATCGACGATGAC
This sequence comes from Dehalococcoidia bacterium, assembly GCA_011191985.1. Classification (GTDB taxonomy): domain Bacteria; phylum Chloroflexota; class Dehalococcoidia; order Dehalococcoidales; family W111; genus W111. The sequence continues at coordinate 18,791 of DUEU01000084.1, read as the reverse complement.
CGGGGTCGCCAGGTGGGGTATGCTGTTAAACGGCGTCAGTTCCACCCGCTTGGGGTCTATCATGATAAAGCGCAGTTCACTGGGCACATTGTACAGCAGCAGGCAGCAGATGACTGAGTTCAGGCAGACCGTCTTGCCGCTGCCGGTGGCCCCGGCGATAAGCAGGTGAGGCATACGGGAGAGGTCGCCGGCCACTGCCTCACCACCGGCGCCCTTGCCCAGGGCGAGGGCCAGCTTTGACCTGGTGGTCGTTTTTTGGAAAGCGCTGGTCTCGATTACCCCCCGCAGGCTGACCACACCGGATATGGTATTGGGTACCTCTACCCCGACCATGGACTTGCCGGGCACCGGGGCCTCAATCCGGATGCTCGGTGCCGCCAGGGCCAGGGCCAAGTCATTGGCCAGGGAGGTGATTCGTTCCACCTTGACCCTGGTCTTGGAAACCTCTTCCAGCCTGACGCTGATATTGCCGTCTTTATCCCTTTCCTTGATTTCTTTCATCTTGCGGTCCCAGCCTGGCTCCACGCCAAACTGGGTGACGGTAGGCCCGGCGTTTATCTGCACCACCTTGGCTTCGACACCGTAGCTGGCCAAGGCCTCCTCGATGAGTCTGGCCCGCTGGAGGTTATCGGCCTGGCCGAATTCGGTTTCGGGGGTTACATCCAGGATGTCAATTGGCGGCAGACGCCAGCCGTCAACGGTAACCAGTGACGGTGACTCGCCGTATTTCTTCCATACCTCCTGGGCCACCTGTCTCAGGTCTCGCTGTTCCTGAGTTGGTACGGGCACAGTTTCCGCTTCGCCTTCCAGCCTGGTCCTCGGGATTTCCGGAGGAACTATTGTTTCTGGCGGTGGTATTGTTTCCGCAGCTGAGGGAGCGACCTGAGCCGGCAAATGGCGGGGCAGTCGGGGTTCTTCAACAATCTGGGGCCGGGGCCGGCGCTGAAACTGCTTGCCGAGCCAGACGATGAAACTGGCGATAGCGCGCACGCAGGCACCCGGGGCGATGAGAATTATGCCGATGATAACCAGCCCCAGCAGCCGCAGCAGGCTCATCCAGACCGGGTAGTCCACGATATCCTGGCCGATGACGCTCTGGCCAAAGCTCCCACCCAGCCCGGTCTGGACTAGAATACCCTCGGCAGGGATAAGGGCCAGTATTCCCCAGGCAGCCAGGGCCAGGGACACACCACCCAGCCACTGGTTCCAGTGATAGATGGCTGAGGCCAGTTTCCGTCGCCATATTATAGTAACCAGGCAGATGATGGCGGCTATAACCAGGATAAAACCCCAGCCGAGGAAGCTGAATATCTCGTTTGCCTTGGCCACCAGGGTAGGCCGCAGCCAGTAGAGCAGCACTACGAGGATGATTATAAGTATCAGTCTTCGCACCGGCGGCAGGGCGATAAAGCGGAAAAATCGCTTCCACGCCGACTCTGTGGCCGGTTTGGACGGCCTTGCCCGGGACTGTCCTGATGCGGGCTGTTTTCGGGGGTTCTTCCTGGGGTTTGACTTCTTCTTGGCCATAGCGCTCCTGCTCAAACAGGACTTCTATACCTTTACCATAAAGGGGAGAATCATGGGGCGGAGCTTGGTCTGCTCGTAGTAGAATTTATTAAGCAGGTCTCTGACCTTGGTGTTGATGAAGCTCCACTCGGCCGGGCGGTCGCCGCTGTGATTAAGAAATCGGGCGACCAAGTCGCGGCTTTCCTCTATCATGTTCTTGAACTCCCGGGTGTCCACGAAGCCTCGCGATATGATGTCGGGGCGCCCCACCAGTTTGCCGGTCTGCTTGTTCACAGCGATAATGACCACGACAATGCCGTCCCGGGACAGCATCCTTCGGTTCCGCAAGACCACGCTGCTGATGTCGCCGACACTCAGGCCGTCAACGTACACATTCCCCGAGGGTATCTTGCCGGTTACCCTGCCCCCTTGCGGACTGAGTTCAAGGACATCACCATCTTCCATGATAAAGATGTTGTCTTTTGGTATGCCGATTGATTCGGCCAGCTTCCCATGGAGACTCAGGTGGCGGTATTCACCGTGTATTGGCATAAAGAACTTTGGTTTGACCACGTTCAGCAGTAATTTCAGCTCCTCCTGGCTGCCGTGACCGTGAACATGGACGGGGGCCACCTTGTCGTACAGGACCTGGGCACCCTGCTGGAAGAGTTTGTCCAGTATTCTATTAATCAGGGCTTCATTGCCGGGGATGGGCGTTGCTGAAATAATCACCGTGTCGCCGCGGATGATATGAAGTTGCCGGTGGTCACGGTTGGCCATGCGCACCAGTGCCGAGGTCGGCTCGCCCTGGGTACCRGTGGTGACAAAAACTATTTTRTTATGAGGTATGCCGCGCAGCTCATCGAGCCGRGCCAGTGTATCCTGGGGGTCGCTGAGATAGCCCAGTTCCAGTGACATGCGTACTGTGTCGCTCATACTGCGGCCGACAATGAAGACCCGTCGCTGGTATTTGGCCGCCGCATTGATAACCTGCTGGATGCGCGATACCCCCGAGGCGAAGGCGGCCACTATTACCCGGCCCGGGGCGCTGGCAATGACACGGTCCAGGGTCTGCCCGACCACCGTTTCGGAAGGAGTGTAGCCGGGCAGTTCCACGTAGGTAGAATCAGACAGTAGGAGCAGGACCCCCTGTGACCCCAGTTGGGCCAGCCGTGACAGGTCAGTGGGCTTACCACCAACCGGCGTGTAGTCAAGCTTGAAATCGCCGCTGTGGACTACAATCCCTACCGGTGTATTGATAATCAGCCCGATGGAATCGGGGATGCTGTGGCAGACGGCGAAGAACTCGACCTGGAACTGGCCCAGGCTGAACTTGCCGCCGGCGGGTACTACGTTAAGCTCGGCGCCATCCCGTGCCCGGCTGTGCTTGAGCTTGACGCGGACGAGCCCTTCGGTAAGCTTGGTTGAATAGATTGGGGCGTTGATTTGCGGTAGCAGGTAGGGCAGGGCGCCAATGTGGTCTTCATGACCGTGGGTGATGATGATACCCCTGATCCGGTCCTGTTTATCAGCGAGATAGTTGATATCGGGGATTACCAGGTCAATGCCGAGCATCTCCTCCCCGGGGAACATCAGGCCGGCGTCGATGATAATGATGTCTTCCTCGTATTCCATCAGCATCATGTTCTTGCCGATTTCGTTCAGGCCGCCGAGGGGGATTATTTTAAGTCTTGACTTGGTCGCGTTCATGACTCGAACATCCTCAATTGCTGGGCCGGTGATTCTACTTCGGTCATGCTCTTGGCCTTGGCCAGCAGTGATGGAATCTTGAGCATGTCTTCCTCAATTGTCTTACGCAGGCTTTGCTGGTGAAGGGCCGCCGCCGGGTGGTACATGGCATAGTAGATAATACCGTCCTGTTTATGAAAGGTGCCGTGTGCCTTGCTGATGCTTTTGCCGGGGAAGAACATGGCCATTGAGTAGCGGCCCAGGGTTACTATCATCTTGGGACGGATTATCTCAATCTGGCGGTCCAGCCAGGGGCGACAGGCGAGTATTTCCTGGGGCAGGGGGTCGCGGTTCCCGGGGGGGCGGCCTTTGATGACATTGGCTATAAAGACCTGCTCACGCCTCAGTCCGATGGACGCCAGTAACTGGTCGAGGAACTGTCCTGCCGGCCCGACGAAGGGGCGTCCTTGCTGGTCTTCGTGCCAGCCTGGCGCCTCGCCGATGAACATTATTTCGGCATTTTCGGCACCTTCACCGGGCACGACGTTGGTGCGGTGTTTGGCTAGCTCGCATCGCGTACAGCGGGCAATTTCCTCATGAAGCTGGGTTAGCGCCGACATTATCAACCTGGCTTGGGCGGGCTGGTCTGTCCCGCCTCCTAATCTTTGGTTATGATAGCACGGTGAATATGTCAAGTCAATCGAACGAAAGTCACATACCGGCCGCGTGGTTTTTGTTGACAGGGCAGTGGGGGCGTTGTAGACTACTGATAATGAGTTTCTTGCACCAAACTGACCCCGAAATCAGCCGTGTCCTTGAGCTGGAGGCCGGGCGTCAGAGAAGCACCATCAACCTTATTGCTTCGGAGAACTATGCAAGCCGGGCGGTACTGGAAGCTGAGGGTTCGTTTCTCACCAATAAGTATGCGGAAGGTTATCCCCGGCGTCGTTATTACGGCGGCTGTGAGAATGTAGACGTTGCCGAAAGCCTGGCTATTCAGCGGGCCAAGGAGCTATTCCATGCTCAGCATGCCAATGTCCAGCCTCACAGTGGGGCCCAGGCGAACATGGGTGCCTACTATGCGCTGCTGGAGTGCGGTGATACCGTTCTGGGGATGAGTCTGGCTCATGGCGGTCACCTTACCCACGGTGATAAGATAAGTTTCTCGGGCAGGTCGTATAATTTCATCCACTACGGTGTTAATCGGGAGACGGAGCGGATTGACTATCAGGAGATAGAGAAACTTGCTCTGGCCCATAAGCCCAGGCTTATTGTGGCCGGGGCCAGTGCCTATCCCCGGATTATTGACTTCGATCGTTTACGACAGATTGCCGACTTGGTGGGCGCCCAACTCATGGTTGACATGGCCCATATTGCCGGCCTAGTGGCCGTCGGGCTGCACCCCACCCCGATTCCCTATGCTGAGGTAGTGACCTCAACGATGCACAATACACTGCGCGGCCCTCGCAGCGGCTTTATCCTGTGCCAGTCGGAGCTTGCCTCAGCGATAGACGATGCCGTTTTTCCCCGGATGCAGGGTGGCCCTCTTATGCACACTATTGCCGCCAAGGCAGTGGCTTTTTATGAGGCGATGCAACCCGGCTTCCTGGAATATCAACGGGCGACACTGGATAATGCCCTGGTTCTGGCGACTGAACTTCAGCGGCTGGGACTGCGTCTGGTCACCGGCGGGACCGATAATCACCTTATTCTGGTCGATCTTACCGAGACCGGGCTAAACGGCCGGCAGGTTGAAGAAGCCCTGACGGCGGCCGGTATCGTGGTGAACCGGAATACTGTCCCCTTTGACCCCCGCCCGCCAGCGCTGACCAGCGGTATTCGTCTGGGTACGCCGGCGGTTACCACCCGCGGCTTTGGCCAAGAGGAAATGAAACAGGTCGCGGCCTGGATAGTACAGGTGATTACCCATAGCGATGACACGGCGGTCCATCGCCAGGTGCGGGAGGAGGTGAACCAGATGTGCCACCGATTTACAGTACCTGGCATTGATGACTGAGGCTTATAATTTGCCCCGTCGCCGGTGTCCCCTTTCTTCACAGAGGAGAAGGGGGTTTCTCTTTTTTTTGGGGGGGGTGAGGTTGCTCAGAGATAGTGCTATAATTAATCTTGAAACTGATACGGATTGAAAGGAATAGCCATGGATGAGCTGAAGGTATTTACCGGTAATGCCAATCCGGCCCTGGCCCGGGCGGTAGTCGACTATCTGGGCATACCGCTGGGTGAGTGCGAGGTGTTCGAGTTCAGTAACGAGAATATTTTTGTACGTATCCTGGAAAACGTTCGTCAGCGAGATGTCTTTGTCGTTCAGCCTTTCAGTTCCCCGGTCAATAAGAACATTGTTGAGCTGCTGATTATGCTCGATGCCCTGAAGCGGGCATCGGCCGGGCGGGTCACGGCGGTTGTTCCTTATTTCGGTTACGGGCGCACTGATAAAAAAGACCAGCCCCGGGTGCCGATAACTGCCCGGCTGGTAGCTGACCTGCTTACGGTAGCCGGCGCCAATCGTCTGCTGACGGTGGACCTGCATGCGGCCCAGATTCAGGGCTTTTTTAGCATACCGGTTGATGAGCTGACTGCCCTTTACCTTTTAAGTCGTTACTTCGAGAAAAAGAACCTGAAAGACCTGGTGGTGGTGGCTACTGACATTGGTATATCCAAGCGGGCCCGTGACCTTGCTGCCAAGCTCAATGCACCGCTGGCTATTATGGAAAAGAGGCGGATAGGCAACGTTGACCGGTCGGAGACGCTGAACGTAATCGGTGAGGTGGAGGGCAGGATAGCCCTTACTGTTGATGACGAGATAGATACCGCCGGTTCCCTGGTGAATACGGTCTCTGTCTTGCTGGAGCGTGGGTCCCGCGAGGTTTACGCCTGTTGCACCCATCCCGTGTTCTCCGTCCCGTCTCTACAGCGAATAGCCCAGAGCCCGGTAAAAGAGGTGGTGGTTACCGATACTCTCCCCGTAAACAGCGAGAAAAAACTGGACAAGATCACTGTCCTATCTATTGCCTCATTGCTCGGGGAGGCCATACACCGCATTCACACCGGGCTGTCCGTCGGGGCGATGTTTGAGTAGGTCGGCTATGGGTAAAGACAAAATGGTGACAGTGTATCGGGCGGCCGGTGAGGCAGAGGCCCTGGTTATCAAGGGCATGCTGGAGAGCCATGGGATACCGGCCCTGCTGAAGTCCCATGCTTCTCCTTCGGTCCATATGTTTACCATTGACGGCATGGGCGAGGTTCGAGTTATGGTGTGGCAGGAGATGGCGGAGAAGGCCCGGGACCTGATAGAGGGAGAAGCTGATGTTTAAGTGGCTGGGTAGCTTAACAGACTCCAATGAGAAAGAGCTGAAGCGGCTCCAGCCCATTGTGGATAAGATAAACGGGCTTGAACCAGCCCTGCAAAAGCTCAGTGATGCTCAGCTTGGTGCCAAGACCGGGGAATTCAAGGCCCGGTTGAAGGGGGGCGCTTCGCTCGATGAGCTCCTCCCCGAGGCATTTGCCGTCGTTCGTGAAGCCGCCTGGCGCACCATTGGTCAACGACACTTTGACGTGCAGCTTGTAGGCGGTATCATCCTGCACCAGGGTAAAATAGCCGAGATGAAGACCGGTGAGGGGAAGACGCTAGTGGCGACTTTGCCTCTCTACCTCAACTCGCTGAGCGGCCTCGGCTGTCACCTGGCTACGGTCAATGATTACCTGGCCCGGCGCGACCCCTACTGGATGGGGCCGATATATCATGCCCTGGGAGTAAGCGTGGCCAGCATCTACCCGATGCAGAGTCCGGATGAGCCTATGCCGGCCCGTATCTACGACCCCGATTACGACTCCGGGGACAGCCGCTGGCTCCATTTCCGTCCCGTCCCGCGCCGCGCGGCCTATGAGGCAGATATCACCTATGGCACCAGCAGTGAGTTCGGCTTCGATTATCTCCGGGATAACATGGTCGTTGAGCTCTCTCAGTGCGTCCAGCAGCCGCTGCATTACGCCATCGTTGACGAGGTGGATAACCTCCTGATTGACGAGGCGCGCACCCCGCTGATTATCAGCGGCATGCGTGAGGAGTCGCTTCAGGAGTACCAGATATTTGCCCGGGTGGCCGCTCAGTTGCGTCTTGAAGCTGACTACAAGATGAGTGAGAAGGGGCGCTCGGTGGACGAAATAACCGAGTCGGGCTACGAGAATGCGGAAAGGGTGCTCCGGCGAGAGGGCGTGCTGAAGTCGGGCAGCCTGTACGATACCGAGCATGCCAACCTGCTGCATCACCTGAGAAATGCCATTACCGCTAAAGAGTGCTATCAGCGGGACCGGGAGTATGTGGTTAAAGATGGTCAGGTTATCATCGTTGACGAGTTCACCGGCCGGCTCATGCTTGGCCGGCGCTATGCCGAGGGGCTGCACCAGGCGATAGAGGCCAAGGAGAGGGTGAAAGTACAGCAGGAGAGTATGACCCTGGCGACGGTCACCGTCCAGAACTACTTCCGTATGTACCAGAAGCTGAGCGGGATGACCGGGACCGCCGCCACCGAGGCCGAGGAGTTCCACAAGATTTACCAGCTTGACGTAGTGGTGGTACCAACCCACCGCCCGATGGTGCGCCAGGACTTTCCTGACAAGATTTACAAAGACGAAGCATCCAAATTTAAGGCGGTGGTACGTGAGATTGAGCAGCTGCACAAGGAGGAGCGCCCGGTACTGGTGGGCACAGTCTCTATCGAGAAGTCGGAGAGGCTAGGTGACCTGCTAAAGAGGAGAGGGATACCCTACCAAGTGCTCAATGCCAAGCTGCACGAGAAGGAGGCGACCATTATTGCTCAGGCCGGGCAACCCGGGGCAGTAACCGTGGCCACCAACATGGCAGGGCGGGGCGTCGATATTATCCTGGGCGGTAGCCCCGATGGCGAAGGCCAGCCAGAGTGGTCAGAAAAGCATGATAAGGTAGTTGAACTTGGTGGACTTCATATTGTCGGTACCGAGCGCCATGAGGCGAGGCGGATCGATAACCAGCTACGCGGCCGGGCCGGGCGGCAGGGCGACCCGGGTAGCTCCCGGTTCTATGTCTCTCTGGAAGACGATGTCGTCCGGCGCTTTGGCGGCGAGCGGATTAAAGGTCTTATGGACTGGGCGGGGATGGATGAAAACACCCCGATTGAGAATGCACTGGTCAGCAAGGCAATCGAGAATGCCCAGGTCAAGGTGGAGGGCTACCACTTTGATATTCGCAAGCACCTGGTGGACTATGATGACATTGTTAACAAACAGCGTGAACTGGTCTACGGAGAGCGGCGAAAAATCCTGAGTGGTGCCGACCTCAAGGCCAACATCATGTCCATGATTAAAGAAGAGGTTCAATCCCTGGTGGCAAATCATACCGGTAACGGCCGCGGTTATGACTGGAATATCAATGGCCTGATTGCTGAGGTTAACGCTATCTTCCCCCTGCCAGAAGCTATCAATGCTGAAGTGCTTTCCCAGATGCAAACGGCCAGGGATATTGAGCAGAGTCTGTTTCAGCAAGCAGAGACCCGCTATGAAGAGCGGGCGAATGAAGTTGGCCCTGAAAACATGAGGATACTCGAGCGTCTGGTGATGCTGCGTGTTACCGATAGCCTGTGGATGGAGCACCTGACCATCATGGATAATATGCGTCAGGGGATAGGCTTGCAGGCAATGGCACAGCGGGACCCGCTGGTGGCCTACAAGCGGGAAGGGCATAACCTGTTCCAGAACCTCCTGGCCAACATACAGCGAGACGTGGTCCACACTATATATCATGTAGGCTTTGCCAAGAGGGAGGCCACTCGCAAGGTACCGGTGGCGGCATCGGCCGGTGGCAGCAGTAGCCGGCCGCCAGCAAAGGCTGGTGGCCGCAAGGTGGGGCGCAACGAACCCTGTCCCTGCGGCAGCGGTAAAAAATATAAACATTGTTGCGGCAGGTGAAGGGGAGGGGTTGAGCGGTGAACAACCGTGAGATAGCCGCCGTATTTGATGACATCGCCAGGATGCTCAAGCTGAAAAAGGAGAACGTCTTCAAGATACGAGCTTACCAGAAGGCAGCCCGCTCTGTTGAAGGCCTGGCGGTGGAAGTTGCCCAGCTGGTAGCTGAGGACAGGTTGCGGGAGGTGCCGGGGGTGGGGGAGGCAATAGAACGAAAAATAACCGAGCTGGTGACCACCGGTAAACTCGGCTATTACGAGCGGCTTAAATCGGAGTTCCCGGAAACGGCTTATTCGGCGCAGGGCCAGGTGTCAGATGACAGCGGTGAATAACCGAAAAGGTTCCTCTGATGCGATAGCGGCCAGTGATGTCGCTGCGATAGGGTGTCTGGAACGGGCGATTGCTGGTGGCCAGCACTGGTATATCGCCTTACTGGAAGCAATTGCGCTGTGGAGCAGTACTGAAGAGACATTTGACGGGCGTAATTACCGCTATCTCATCGCCGGCGAGGCCTTTGACTGGCTCCTCCTGGCCGAGCGACTGTGCAGTGCTGTGGATGGCCTGCTGCCTGATAGCGAGAAGACTTCGCTCCTCTTCCAGGGGAAGCCGCCGCTGAAACTCAGCCGGGAAGAATTCAGCCGTCTCATCGGCGGCAGTAAATACCGTCAGTACCTCAATTACTTCTACGGCATTACTGTCGAGGAGGCGCTTATTCTGGCGGTGCAGGATGAGGTGCGCAAGGAACGGCGGACTCGCGGCTATACCGATGACCGGGATGCTGCCGACGAGGTCTACCGGCGCATCTACGGCGCCACCAGGGATACACTGCTCCAACGCTTCAAACAGGGAAAGGGCTACTCCCGGGCCCGGTCTATGAGTCTGATTATGCTGAAGGAGTTCACCTACTGGTTGTTCCGCTATCGTCTGCAAAACTGCGATAGCACCAGGGTAGCCAGCGACACCAAAAAGGCGCTGAAACGACTGAGTGCCATGGGTTTTTACCATCCCTGGGAGGCGGGCCGGTAATAACTACTTGACCACCTCATCCAGTGCCGCGGCGTACTCCTGATAAGTCCGGTAATCGAAGAGTACGAAGACGACTTCCTTGATTGAGGTCGCCTGCTCTCCCAGGAAAGAGACCACTGTCTTCAGGGCAACTTTAGCGGCTTGGTCAACCGGGTAGCGGTAGACACCGGTGCTTATTGATGGAAACGAGACACTCGTCAAGCCGTGTTCCGCGGCCAGCTTGAGGCTCTCCCGGTAGGCACTGGCCAACAGTTGCGCTTCGTTTTGGCCACCGCCATGCCAGACAGGGCCGACGGTGTGGATGACGTGCCTTGCTTCTAAGTTGCCACCGGTGGTGATGACTGCCTCACCTGTGGGCAAGCGCCCCTGTTTGGCCACAATTTTCTTACAGTCTTCAAGTATCGCCGGGCCGCCGGCGCGGTGGATGGCGCCGTCAACGCCGCCACCCCCCATGAGACTGGAGTTGGCCGCGTTGACGATGGCATCGGTAGCCTGCCGGGTGATATCGCCCTGGACTATGGTCAGCTTCGCCCCGTTGATGGTCACCTGCTTCGGTTGCTCCGTCATGGTTTCACCTCTCCTGTTCCATTTTACAACATAGCTGTCGGGACGTCACCAGGTATATTCCACGACCCGGCTTACCGTGGCTTCTTTCCTTGTTGCTGGCTTTGGTTGATGCTAAAATTATAAGTAGGGGCTGGTGAGCAGCCGCCTCGTTATATGCCGGGCAAACGGGAAGGAATGTAGTGTGATTGTTGATACCGTGGTAGTTGGCCCCTTTGCTGCTAACTGCTATATTGTCGGCTCTGAAGCGACTAGGGAAGGGATGATTATTGACCCCGGCGCCGATGCCGCCCGGATTATAGAGACCATCAACCGGCAAGGACTTGACATAAAATATATCGTGGTGACTCACGGACATGTAGACCATCTCGGTGCTCTGAAGGAGGTCAGGGAAGCGACCGGTGCCGAGGTTTGCATTCACGTTGATGATAGCCGGTTCATCCGGGAAAAGCCGGCAACCACTGTATTTGGTGACCGGTATCCCAGTCTATCACCACCCGATAATTTGCTTCGGGGTGGGGATGCTATAGACGTCGGTGACCTTCATTTCCTGGTGCTGCATACTCCGGGACATTCCAGAGGTGGCATCTGCCTGCTGGGGCATGGCGTTGTCTTTAGCGGGGATACCCTTTTTAACTACGGTATCGGCCGGACGGACTTTCCCGGTGGCAGCCATAGCCAGTTGATTAACAGTATTCATACTAAGCTGATGATACTGCCTGACAGCACCATCGTTTACCCCGGTCACGGCCCAAAGACAACAATCGGTACGGAACGCCGGGCTAATCCCTTCGTACATGGCTTTTAGCGCCAGACATAACTAGAGCTGGTGGAATTTCCCAAAATAATCCCTCTCCTCTGATAAAAGGAGAGGGATTATGATATGACAGAGATGACTTTTTAGATGAAAAGCGGGCACATCACCAGGGTAATGGTGCTTAAAAGCTTGACCAAGACGTGCAGTGAAGGTCCGGCGGTATCTTTAAACGGGTCGCCTACCGTGTCCCCGACCACCGCGGCGGCATGGGCTACCGAGCCCTTGCCCAGTGTGTTTCCTTGGTCGTCTTTGAGTTGACCGTCTTCTATATATTTCTTGGCGTTGTCCCAGGCCCCACCGCCGTTATTCATGAAGGAGGCCATCATGATGCCGGCGATGGTACCCACCATGAGCAGGGCGGCTACCACCATCGCCGGATCGTAGTCCGACGATACCCGGAAAAGCACGCCGATTACCACGGGGCCAATCACCGGAAGCAAACCGGGAGCGATCATCCCGCGCAGCGAAGCCCTGGCAGTGATATCTACGGCCCGGGCGTAGTCCGGTCTGGTCTCACCGGTCAGGATACCGGGTATTTCCCGGAACTGTCGCCGCACCTCCTCGATAATCTTGCTGGCGGTGCCGCTCACGGCGCGTATGGCCAGGGCGGCAAAGAGGAAAACGAGCATGACCGCCAGCAGGCCGCCCACAAAGACGTCCACCCGGGCCAGGTTAACAATGTTGAAATGCTCCAGGCCTCTCAGGAAAGCAACCCTGTCCAGGTATGCCTGAAAGAGGAGGAAAGCCGCCAGACCGGCCGAGACCATGGCGTAGCCCTTGGTCAATGCTTTGGTGGTGTTGCCAACGGCGTCGAGGCGGTCGGTAATGCGGCGTATCTCGGGGCCGGCCCCGGCCATCTCATTAACACCGTTGGCGTTGTCGGTTATCGGGCCGAAGGTGTCCTCGGTCAGGATGAATGGGCAGGTCATCAGCATCCCCATGGTGGCTACGGCCGTGCCGAAGGCACCGGCGCCTTCAATGCCGGACTGGGTGCCCAGCCAGTAAGATAGTAAGAGGGCGACGCCAATGATAACCGCCGTCGCCAGCGTCGTCTCAAAGCCGACAGCAGTGCCGGTGACGATGTTGGTCGCCGGCCCGGTCTTCGAGGCATTAACGATTGACTTTACCGGCCGGAACCGGCCTTCGGTGTAGTACTGGGTGATGTAAACAACAACCACGCTGACCAGGACACCAACCGTACCCGCCCAGAAAAGCCACCAGTTATTCAGCATAACCTGTACCGTTATCAGCATCCCTATAATACTCAGGCCAACGGCTACATAGTAGCCGCGGTTGAGGGCATTCATCGGGTTTTCCTCGCCGCGGATGCGCACGCAGAGGATGCCTATCATGCTGGCGATGATACCGAAGGCGCGGACCACCAGTGGGAAGAGTACCCAGGCAACATTTCCGGTAATGGCATAGATGGTAATGCCCAGTATCATGGCGCCAATGTTCTCGGCGGCGGTAGACTCAAACAGGTCGGCACCACGGCCGGCGCAGTCGCCAACATTATCGCCGACTAGGTCGGCAATGACAGCGGCATTGCGGGGGTCATCTTCGGGTATGCCAGCCTCAACCTTGCCCACCAGGTCAGCGCCCATGTCGGCAGCTTTGGTGTAGATACCGCCCCCGAGCTGGGCAAAAAGGGCCACGAAGCTGGCCCCAAAGCCAAAACCGACTATCAGGTGGGGGGCGATATCCGGGCTGCTGGCACCGCCGTAAGCAAAGTAGATGACCGCTACCCCCAGCAGACTCAGGGCGACGACGAGAAAGCCGGGCACGGCACCGCCGCGCAGGGCGACATTGACCGCCTCTTTAAGGCTGCTCTGGGAAGCACTGGCACAGCGCGCGTTCGACTTCACGGCGATGTACATCCCGATGAAGCCGGAGATAGCCGAACAGAAAGCTCCGGCTATGAAGGCAATAGCTGTCCTCCAGGCGATGCCGAAAGCGGTTATCCCCTCAATACCGCGGTGACCGCCGAGGATGCCAACCAGGACTCCGACGACCACGGCAACTACGATTGATAACCAGCCGATAGTGGTATACTGGCGCTTGAGGAATGCCCAAGCCCCTTCAAAAATCATGCCGCCAATCCGGGCCATTTCAGGTGTCCCCTGGGAGCGTTTCAATACGTCTCTGGCCAGTATTATGGCGAAGACGATGGCGGCTATGCCGGCGGCTGGTACAATCCAGAATATTCCGGGCATCTATTCTGTCTCCTTTCTATTTTAACTCCAACGAGTCTAATTTATGCTTTAGCTCCTGTTGTTTTATAATCAATGTCAGGTCACTGCGAGTCCTTTCTAGAATACCCCGAACAATGTCGGTAGTGCGGCGCAGTCCGTTGGTAATGGCGTCGGGGAAGTCCATACCGACCAGAATATTGTAGATGTCATCCATAGCCGATAGCAACTGCTCGCTCTGGGAGAAGTCGTTCTGCCGGATACCGTCCAGGAGGTAGCGTCTTAGCTCGCCGACCGCCTCACCGAGGCCGTTGAGGTACGCCGCCGCCTCAATACCCAGTTCGCCAGGCTCAGGGATCGGCCTTCCGGTTACTAGGGCCAGGGTCAGGCTGCCTTCGGCGTACTCTTTCTGCGCGTCTCTGATGAAGCCGGTGTTACGCAGTTCGGTGTGGTTGGTGACCGCTTGCTCCGCGTCGTTTAACAGACTGCGTGCTGAGTCAAGCAGCGCTTTGGCGTTATCGAATTCATGCCGGTGTGTGGCGCGGATAGCATCGCTGCTGTGGCGAATGGCTTCCCGGCATAAAGGTAAGGCCTTCTCCCGGGCAGCGTCTTTAGACGCCATCACCTGGCGAATCTGCTCGGCTATTGATTCCAGTCTTGATTTATTCATGTTCGTGCTTTAATGGCGTCGACCAGTTGCCGGACAGCCTGTTCCATGCCCTCTGCCTTGAGGGCCGCGCTGATAACGGCTACCGCGCTGGCGCCAGCCGCCATGACATCGGCGGCATTGTCCTGGTTGATGCCGCCGATAGCCACCACCGGCAAAGACACCGCCTGCTTGACTTGGCGCAGCCGCTCCAGGCCGACCACTACCGCTGCCTCCTTTGATGCCGTCGGGTATATAGAACCGACGGCGATATAATCAGCCCCGTCGGACTCGGCGCTGGTGGCCTCGGCCACCGTTCTCGCCGAGATGCCCAGGATTTTGTCCATCGCCAGCAGCTTGCGGACTACCGTGACCGGCAGGTCATTCTGCCCTAGGTGCAGACCATCGGCATCGGTGGCCAGGGCCAGGTCGAGATGGTCGTTTATAATGAATAGCACATTATGCTCGGCGCACAGGTCTTTCAGATGCCGGGCTACCTCCAGCAGCTCTCTTTTACCGCTGAGCTTATCGCGCAGTTGAATAACGCTGGCGCCGCCGTGGATTGCCTGGGCGGCAGCCTCAAAATGGCCCCGACCCTGGAGGGCTTGAGTGTCGATGATAACGTAAAGCCCTGTCAACCGCTGAATCTTGTCGCGGCGCAGCATTCTGGATAGTAAGGCCGGCTCTATGTCGTAGAGGTCGAAGCGGGCCTGTTTGAACTTATCAGGGTCCAGGTTGACCTGTTGCGCCAACTCCTCTAATACACGCAGCCCTTCCTGAACCCTTCGGGCATTGGCCACAATGGTTTGGGTAAGTTCTCCGTCTCTCTCCTCGCCAGGGACTTCAAGATAGGCGCCAACGTCGCCGGCGGCGTCTCGTGCCTGTAGCAGTTGTTGCCGGAGTGGCTGCCCGGCGGTCAGCAGGTTATGACGCATATTTTTTAGCTGCTGGGTCAGCATGGGGTCGTTGAGGACGAAACGGGCCAGTTCTTCAAGGATACGTAGACCCTCGCCGATGCGGTTCAGGTTGGCATCAATAATCCGTAGCGTTTGTCTGGATACCATTTCTCGGGGTGTCATAATTTGCCAGTGTATGGCGTTTCTATATACGCCTCCCGTAAATACTAACATATTAGGTCTGGCAGGTAAAGAGGTGGTATCAGCTTTCGTCTACGGCGTTCTCAATGAGTTCGATGCGTGATGGTTTTCCTTTGTGGTCCATTTCAACAGCGACGATGTCGATGCGGTATGATGATGGCAGATTTTGGTGGCCCTGGCGATAGCGGGCGGCGGCTGCCACCAGCCGCTGTATCTTGCCTCGAGTGATTGATTCTTCCGGGCTGCCGAACTCGGCGCTGGTCTTGCTGCGCACTTCGACAAAGACTAGGCAGTCTTTGTCCCGGGCGACGATGTCAATTTCGCCTTCAGGGCAGCGGTAGTTCGTCTCCAGAATATGATAGTCTCGTTTTCGGAGGAAGTCCCCGGCGATTTTTTCGCCCAGAATACCGACTTCTCTTCGTTTCATACCGTGGCCTCGGCTGATGGGGTCCGCCGGTACTGGCGGTATGACAGTTCTTTAACCGGCCGGAATGACCGGCGGTGGACCGGCGATGGCCCGAGCCGACGCAGACAGGCGAGGTGTTTTCTGGTGCCGTAGCCTTTGTGCTGGGCGAACCCATAGCCGGGGTAGATGCTGTCCGTCTCCCGCATCAGGCGGTCCCGGGTTACTTTAGCAACAATGGAGGCACAGGCAATTGAGAAGCAGAGAGTATCTCCATTGGTGATTGCCTTCTGCGGTATGGGTACCCCGGGCAGCCGCAAGTAATCGATAAGCAAGTAGTCCGCCGGTGGTGAGAGCCGCTCGATAGCTTGTTGCATGGCCAGGCGGGTGGCGTGGACTATACCCCTGTGGTCTATCACGTCGTGGGGCACTGTGCCGACACCGATGGCTATGGCTGTTTCCTGGATATACTGGAACAAAGACTCACGCCGGGCTGGCAGCAGCTGCTTGCTGTCTCTCACCTGGGATAACCAGGGGGCCGCCAGAGGACAGGGCAGGATGACAGCGGCGGCGACCACTGGTCCGGCCAGAGGGCCGCGGCCGGCCTCATCAATACCGGCCACAAACCGGTATCCCCGTTCTTGGAGGTCTCTCTCTTCAGCGAAAGATGGCGTCTTAAGCATTGCTTAATCTCCGGCTCTGGAAAGCAGTTGGCCGACTCTCTGCCAGATAATCGCGGCTATTTCCTCTTTATCTTTGGTGGCGTCTATTACCAACCAGCGCTGCGGTTCCGCCTCGGCCAGCCTGAGATAGCCCTCTCTCACCCGGCGGTGGAAAGTGACTGTCTCCTGCTCGAAGCGGTCTTGCCTCTGGCTGCTCTTACGGGCGAGTCCTTCTTCCGGTGGTATGTCCAGCAGTATAGTAAGGTCAGGCTCCAGTCCCTGTGTGGCGGCATTATTGATGGCAATCACCATCTCCCGGTCTAGTCCACGCCCGTAGCTCTGGTAGGCGGTGGTGGAGTCGGCATAGCGGTCGCAGATAATGGTCTTCCCTTTATCCAGATTGGGCTTCAGCACCTCGTTCACCAGCTGGCTACGGGCAGCGTTGAACAGCAGCAGCTCCGTCAGCGATGAAATACCGCTGTTCGGCGTCCACTTGAGCCAGCGCCGGAGCTTCTGACCGAGCCGGGTACCGCCAGGTTCGCGGGTAATGAGTACCGGGATAGCCAGCTGCTTCAGCTTTCGATACAGCGCCCTGGTCTGGACACTCTTACCACACCCCTCACCACCCTCGAAGGTAATAAACAGCGCCATGGTCTTAATCCACCCGGTGCATGCCGATAGCCAGATATTTCCGGGCCAGGTCAATATAGAACTGCTTGCCAAAGTCCCAGAAATCGGTGTCCTTGCTGGATACTTCTCTGACGACACGGGCTGGGTTACCGACGGCGACCTTGCCGTCGGGTATCTTCTGGTCTGCCTTGACCACCGCGCCTTCACCGGCCACCGAGCGCTCGCCGAGTTCGGCCCTGACGCTCAGGACGGCGCCCATGCCGATTACGGACATGTCGCCGATTGATTTCGAGTGAATAATAGCCCCGTGGCCAACGGTGACTTTTTTACCGATAGAACACATACCCTCCGGGGGGGCATGAACGACTACCCCTTCTTCGATAGCGGTGCCGTCACCGACTTCAATAGTCCCATAGTCGCCGCGTAAAATTGCGCCATGGCCGATATAACAGTTGTTACCGATTCTCACGTCTCCTATCACTAGGGCGGTGTCGCTGACGTAGCTTTCTTTCCCGATGGTTGGTCTTTTGTTGTCGAAGCTGTAGAGCATTTACTATTACCTTTCTAATTCTTTACTGTTCAGCCCTGGGCTGATGCTGATAGATTCTCACTCTTCGCTGCGGGTCTTTGCCCAGGCTGTCTGAGGCGAGCTCGTTTCGCTCGGCGATAAGGTGCTGCAGGCGTCGAATATAGGCGCTTTGCGGGTTGAGCTCCACCGCTTCCTGGCCACTCTTAACGGCGTTAATGGCCTCTTCCGCCTCGCTCAGGGCCAGGGCCAGTGAATCCGCCTTGTCGGCGCTGGTTGGGGGGTAGAGGGTATTCAGCATGTGCCTTATTTGCGGCGGCGTATTGCTTCTAAGGACGTAGACCGGCAGGTCGGCGGCCTCAGCCTCCCTGACCTTGGGCAGCTTGCGCCGGTAGTAGCTTTTAGAGGTTACGAAAAGACTGGCTTCATTCAGTTTATCGACTATATCTAGGGTTATTTGCCTTTCTTTGGCCAGCTGCTCCAGTCGCCCCCGGTTTACCCCGAATAGGTAGAGCCTGGGTAGCTTGTTGTCCCTGGTCGGCTGCTTCCGGCTGGAGGTCTTTTTGGTGACGGCCGGGGCCACCTTTTCCTTCCTGACCTCTCCCTTATCGTCCAGCCAGCGGACCTCGGTGGGCATAAGACGGCCACGAAGGATGGCATCGACGGCTTCGCCGACATCGGCGTGAATAGCAACCTTGTCCCGGTCCTGGATTTCGACAACGATGTCGAAGGTAGGCGGCGACTTCCGTTCCAGTATCGACTTCTGGGTGCCGCGGCGTTTGGCTTCTTCATCGCTTATGGTTACGCTCTGGATGCCGCCAATGAGGTCGGACAGGGTGGGGTTCATCATCAGGTTGTCCAGGGTATTGCCGTGGGCCGTACCGACAAGTTGCACGCCACGCTCGGCGATAGTCCGGGCGGCTAAAGCCTCGAGCTCGGTGCCGATTTCATCAATGACGATTACCTCGGGCATGTGGTTTTCCACTGCCTCAATCATAACGGCGTGCTGCATGTTAGGGGCGGCAACCTGCATCCTGCGCGCATGCCCGATGGCAGGATGGGGAATATCGCCGTCACC
>DUEU01000083.1 GCA_011191985.1 Dehalococcoidia bacterium | reverse complement strand
TTTGTCGCAATCGGCGATGGCCAAATCCCACTGCTCCTTACCACCGTAAGCCCAACCCCGGTTGCTATAGGCCATAGCCAGCTCTGGGTCTAGCTCTATAGCTTTGTCGCAATCGGCGATGGCCAAATCCCACTGCTCCTTACCACCGTAAGCCCAACCCCGGTTGCTATAGGCCATAGTCAGCTCTGGGTCTAGCTCTATAGCCTTATCGCAATCGGCGATGGCCAAATCCCACCGCTCCTTACCACCGTAAGCATAACCTCGGTTGTTATAGGCTAAAGCCAACTCCGGATCAAGTTCAATGGCTTTGCTATACTCATCGATGGCTAGGTCCCACTGCTCTTGTTCACTGTAGACATCCCCCAGTTCAAGGTGTTCTAGCGCTGGATTAGCGCATGATACCGCAAATAATATTGAACATAAAATGAGTAGAAATATGGGAACAGCATTTATCACAGTTGCCCTCCTCCGCTGCTTTACTATACTGGATTCTCCCTTGGCTCTTTCCATTTGTTACTCTGCCTTCTCTCATTGGCATTTGAGATATTCTGCATCAATAAAAAGAGCACCAGCTATCACTATATACAGCGGTTACCAGTGCCCTACGTCTCCCCGCCAGTTCCCCTAACCCACCACTCGCTATTCAGTTTATAGCTCATATATGAGCACTTTAGTGTAGTACCATATCTGGGTATTGTCAATAGCCTTAGAGCCGGTTAAAAAGGAACCATTATTTACCCAACTCCTTCGGCATGTTAGCAGATTTCATACTAAAAGCTTTTACCTCCATGAGCATTAACCGCAATCAACTCTAACCCATTAAGGTGTACTATATACCGCCGCTGATATTTATTGTTTCTCCGGTGATATAGCTGGACTGGTTGGAAACTAGGAACAGGGCTAGGTCGGCTACTTCTTCGGCAGTGCCAAACCGGCCCATTGGTATATTGGTAAGGTATTTCTGATATTCTATTTCTTGGGCTTCCTCGAAAGTGATATTTAGCTCCTTCTGTAATTTGGCAAAATCAGCGTCTCTTATGTTTGAGATAATGGGGCCTGGATTAATGGCGTTGACGCATATATCGTATTTTACCAACTCAAGTGCCATGGTTTTCATCAGTCCGATGACACCCCACTTGGAAGCACAGTACGCGCCACGCCCTGGTAAGCCCATGGTGCCTGCTATAGAGGCGATAAGTACTATCTTGCCGCCTTGTCCCCTGCCCCGCATGCTCCTGGCCACCGCTCTGGAAACTAGGAACGAGCCTGTTAGATTTGTGTCCAGAACTGTTCTCCATGCCTCTTCGGTATGTCCTGTGATGGGTATATCCTTGGGGGGCCCAATACCGGCGCAATGGACCAGGATATCTATCTTCCCGAATTTCTCCATGGCTTTGGCCACAGCTTTATCGACCTCTTGGCTGCTACTGACATCGGCCATTACCGGCAGGGCTTTCCTGCCGAGAGATTCAATTTCGCCAACTATCTCATCCAGACCTCCCCACTCTTCATCCCCTGGGAAAAGGCTCCGGGGGGCAGTATATCTATCGGTGACAACTACGTCAGCGCCCTCACCGGCCAATCTCAGGGCGATGGCATGTCCAATACCCCTCTTGCTGCCGGCCCCAGTAATCAGAGCGACCTTACCCTCAAGGCTTTTCATATCTGCCTCCTCTTATAGTGAATAGTGTGTATATTAGCTGGGCTACTGAGCGAGACGAGTGGCGGCGCGGTTTTTTAACAGCCCGGATCGCTTGAGCTATCTAGTTATAGAACATATTTATTAAATGACCGGTATTAAAGCTGGCCCGATTATTAACCTGTCCACCTAGCTCTGTATCTGGCGAGGAAAGTCCTGAAGATTTCGGCCATTATGATTTCCCATCTTGACGCCAGTCCCACCCCGTGTGGACAATTTTCCGCGCACGTATCTCTCGGGGCAGTTTGGCTCCTTTACACTCTTCAATAGCTTTGATGACCCTGGTTACCTGCTCGTTATCACCCTTGATTAACATAGTAATCGCCCCTTCGGCACCGGCGAGCCCACCAGCACTAATGGGAGTAGCCGTCGCTCCGCCGCTGAGTATTTCAACGGCTTTCAGTTCCGTTATAACGATACCCTCGCACGGCCATAAGGCGCAGGCTCTTCCCATCGAGTAATTTACCTGGTTTCTCATTTTGGCGACTTCGGCAGCCTGCTTGACGGGGACAGGAATCAGCTTTTCCAGACCTACCGGAAAAACGACCTTAAACCCCTTGTTCCTGGACTGGGACATCACTATCCCGATAGAACCACCTTCCACCGGGTTTCCAATGAGCACCCCCACATTACCATCGGGGTCAACGGCGTTTACTCCCTTGATGTAGACATCGTTAGGCCCCATTTTGTCGATGATTTCACCCAGTGTCATGCCTATTACCAGCTTTCCCCTCTCCACAACTAAGGTAAAGCGAAACCCACGGAGATACTGTCTGATAGCATTGATATCATCCTTGGGCAGCCTGGCAAGTTCTTCAAAATCCTTGGCGAGCGCCTCGTCCGCCTCCACTGAGCCGGAGGCCCCCTCCGGGGAGTTGAGTCCGCACACCAATACTTTGATATCCGGCGTCTTTCCGGTGAGTTCTTCGACGATAAAAACAGTGCTGGTGCTCGGATGCAGGGCTACTATGCCCTCTTTAAAGGCACGTTGCACCACAGCCGTCTTGGCTACCGCCTTGGCAATGAACTTCTTAGATTCCGTTGGTGTTAAAAGCACTTGAGCCAGCATACAGTTACCTTCCTTTAGAAATTTTTATGGCTAGGCAATTATAACATACCTCCGGTGACAGTTAGGTTGACACTCATCACCAAGTCAACGAAAAATCGGCTCCGATTGTGGTTCCCAGAGTCCTTTTACGTCTTTCATGGAGGGAGGGACGTAGACATCCAAATAGTAACTAGATTTTAGACATGACGAAATGAATAGGGCAAGATGAATGAAGAAATTAACCCTTATAACATAGTTTAATCTGCTTTGCTAGCGTGCGTGCTTGATTGCCGGCTTATCAGTTATGAATGGTGACTATTGCCTTAGGTGTGGCCAGCCGCTTTTCAGAGATGGTGAGGACAAATTTTGCCTATTCTGTGGCTATCGAGATGGTTACTATTAGAGGCGAATGTCCCAGCTAGGATATGACCGTGAGCATATCAGTCAAAGTTAATCAGTTACTTAATGTGTAACTAGGTATGAGTCTATTATAATTGTTTATTATGTTGTTTTAGCTGCGTTTCTCAAAGATCTGGCACTAGCTTGGAAGAAGTCTTCTCAGGAGCAGAAGAATCACCTGGCAAGCTGCCTTTTCGAAACCGTTTGGATCAAAGATAAAAAAGGTTGTGGCAGTCACACCACAACCTGAATTAGGACCTTTCTTCCAACTAAACTATAAGGAATTTGTCACGAAAAAGTTTGAACAAGCGACCCCGGGGGGATTCGAACCCCCGATCTCCACCGTGACAGGGTGGCATGTTAGTCCGCTACACCACGGGGCCGTTCCAGTTGACTAGGCTGTGAGAGACAGCACGTAAGTCTGTGAATAGCTAGAGTGTAGCAAGGATTGGTTGGTATGTCAAGCTGGAGGCCCGGTCGGCATGATGTATTGATACACAGTTTTCGTGCTCAACAGGTTGTGCGCTTTTATGGTGTGTGTTATAATGTCAGCAAATTTGTGGAAGTGATTAATGGCCAGGAAGGTAGCGGTAAAAAAAGCAAAGATAGAAGAACAGGAACTGCGAGACTATGAGCTGGTGGTAATCTTAAATCCCGATATTGCTGAAGACGACCTTGAAGCGACGCTTGGTAAGATAAACCAGTTTATTGGCGATAAGGGTGGCACCATTGACTCGGTTGAGCAATGGGGCAAAAGGAAGCTAGCTTATCCCCTGAAGCACTTTACGGAGGGCAGCTATGTTCTGGTTCGCTTTAAGTTAGGTGCAAAATTGACCGGGGAGCTTGAAGCGAACCTGCGCATTTCGGAGGCGGTTTTACGTCATCTCTTGGTAAAATTGAGTGATTAAACACAGGCACACTCATATCTTGGATGCGTTCGGGGAGTGAAAGGAGTCTTGGGCGATGGCAAGCTTGAACAAGGTAATGATTATCGGCAATATCGGCAACGAACCTGAGATGCGGTTTACCCCGAATGGCAATCCGGTAACTTCTTTTCGTGTGGCCACCAACCGGGCTTACACCACTGTCGACGGTGAGCGCCGCGAAGAAACAGAGTGGTTTACCGTGGTTGCCTGGGGCAGGCTGGCAGAGCAATGCAACCAGTTTTTAGCCAAGGGGCGGCGTGTCTACGCTGAAGGTCGTTTGCGTACCCATATGTGGGAGAGCCAGGATGGCCAGCGGCATTACCGTACCGAGATAGTGGCTAACCGGGTCCTATTTCTGGATAGGCGAGGGCCCGCACCTTTCTCAGATGATAAAGTGGATGAGACTACCTCTAGTGAGTTGGAACCCGAGGATATTCCGTTTGAGTGACTAAGCAGGAGTGATTGTGAGTGGCTAGGAAAGTAATTACCAAGACTAAAACTAGGCGGTGGGGTGGTGGCAGGTATGTTGCCCGGCGCAAAGTCTGCTCATTTTGCAGCGAGAAGATACAAGAAATCGACTACAAGGTGCCTTCTCAGTTGCGCCGTTACGTATCGGAGCGGGGCAAGATTGAGCCCCGCCGCAAAACGGGCACCTGTGCCAAACATCAGCGTGCGTTAGCGTTAGCCATAAAGAGGGCGCGTCACCTAGCTCTTCTACCCTATGTTGCCGCTCATATCCGCAAAACGGGTGGCGTCGGTATAAGCGAGTAGTCTTCTATATCCAATATGGCCTCTTCTATCTTCGAGCGAGGGATTATCAGGGAAGGTTGATAGTAATGGCTGTGGCGGGGCTACCGTACAGATAAGCTGCCTTTCTGATTGACACTTAATGAGCCGTCGAAGTATAATCACCTTAGTCTAGCAAGGGGTCAGAATGCCGAAGAGGACCTATCAACCGAAAAGTATTCCCCGGAAGCGAAGGCACGGTTTTCGGGCCAGAATGAGCACACGGGGTGGTCAAGCTGTCTTGAAAGCAAGACGACTTAAAGGACGTGCGAAATTGACCCCAGTCTGACTAACGGCGGGCGGTGGCCATGCGGGGCGAGCATCTTATTACCAAGTCGGGGCAATATGCGCTGGTTTATGATAAAGGTAGCACGCGGGTGAGTAATCTGCTGGTGCTGAAATCGCTGCCTAACGGACTCCCCTTTTCGAGATACGGCTTTTCGGTTAGTCGGCGAGTGGGCAAGGCAGTGGTGAGGAATCGGGTGCGGCGACTGCTTCGCGAGATCCTGCGCTTGACTTCGCTCGAGCCAGGCTGGGATATTGTCCTCATCGCTAGGACAGCCGCGGCTAACGCTGATTATACTGCTCTTAGAGAATCGGTGGCCGGGTTGCTTTCAAGGGCGTGCTTGTTGGCGAAAGAGAATGAAGAGGTTTCCCTTAGCATTGATTAGACTTTACCAGATGACCTTATCGCAGGTCCTGCCCCATTCCTGCCGCTTCATCCCCACCTGTTCACAGTATACCTACGAAGCTATCGAAAGATACGGTCTTTTCAAGGGGATAGGGCTGGGGGCAAGGCGAATTCTCCGCTGTCATCCGTTTCATTCGGGCGGTTATGACCCGTTGCATTAATAGTTAGGGAAAATATGGAAATGCGGTTTCGGCAAAATAAGGCATTACCCGTTAAGGTGGCCCTCCTGCTGCTAATGGTGGTGCTTCTGGTGACCGCTGGCGGGCTGTCCGGTCTGGGATGCATTAGAGGTTTACAGGCGATTGGCTGGTCCGGGGGCGCCATCGTCGATAACACCCTGTTCGTAGGTTCCAAGGAGGGACGGCTGGTAGCCATTAATCTGGCTGAGGGCGGCCGTCAGTGGTCAGAGGCGCTCAAGATGTCGGGGCAGGGGGCCGGCTTGTTCGGCTGCGGGACCCCGGCGGCAGGCGGTGGCTGTGGCGGCGGGCCGACCGGGGTGGCGATATACGGCACTCCGGCCGTGGCCGGTGGTCTGGTTTATATCGCCGGCTATAATGGCAAGATATACGCCTTTGATTCCAGTACCCTGCAGATAAGAAGGATATACCCCCGCGAGGGTAATCTTCAGCCGATTGTCGGCGGCACGGCAGCGGCCCAGGATACAGTCTATGTTGGTGCTGCGGATACAAAAGAAAGCTGGAAGCTTTATGCCCTGGATGCTGCTACCGGCAACGAGAGATGGCAGTTTGGGACCGGGGATAGAGTCTGGTCAACGCCGGTAGTCAGCGGTGAAACGGTATATTTTGGCTCTTTTGACTACAAGCTTTATGCTCTGGATGCTGAAAGTGGTAATAAGCTATGGGAGTTTAAAGCTGAGGGGGCGATTGGGGCCACCCCCCTGGTCCATAATGGCACAGTTTATATCGGGTCTTTCGACCGGCATCTTTATGCGGTGGATGCCGCCAGCGGCACCCTGAAATGGCAGTTCATGGGTGAAAACTGGTTCTGGGCAACGCCGCTGGTCTATGAGGGTGTTATTTATGCCCCCTGTCTTGACGGCAGGGTTTATGCCCTTGATGCCGAAAGTGGCCTTAAACTTGATGAGTACGACCTGGGCAGCCCGGTCTCATCTTCGCCGGTATTGGTGGATAGCACTATCGTCCTGGCTTCACAGGCAGGCGGGATATACGCCATAGATACTAGCAGTGGGCAAAAAAGGCAGCTTGTTGATATCGAAGCAGAGGTATACGGCCCTCTCAGCACCAGCCAGGGAGTCGTTTATATTCACACCCAGGACCTGAAGATTCACGCTGTGGATGCCAGCAGCGGGGCCGAGTTGCCGACTATCTCTTTAAAGAGTGGTGAGTGAGGTAATTTCCGTTGAATCCCTGGGAGCTAATCATACTGCAGCCGGTGTTAAACATCCTTATCTGGCTGTCCTACTATTTATTTAATAGCTTCGGGGCCAGCATCATTGCCCTGACGATTCTCATGCGGCTGATAACTTATCCTCTTACCGCCCGACAGCTTCGCTCTACCAAGGCGATGCAGAGCCTTCAGCCCAAGATTGCCGAGCTCCAGAAGAAGTATGCCAAGGACAGGAATGCGCTGGCTCAGGAGCAGATGAAGCTGTACAAAGAGGCTGGCATTAGCCCGGCGGGTTGCCTGGTGCCGATGCTGGTCCAGATGCCCATCTGGATAGCCGTCTACCAGTCAATCATGCTGGCGCTGGCCATTGCTCCGGAGGGTTTGCTGAACCTTTCACGTTACCTGTACCCCTGGCCGGCAGTGTATTCTATGATGCCCCTGAACAGTAACTTCCTGGGATTGGATCTGGCAGCGACCGGTAATTTTATACTGGCGCTGCTGGTGGGTGCCAGCATGTGGGTACAGCAGAAGATGACAACCCCGCCGGCGGTTGACCCGAGACAGCAACAAACGACCCAGATGATGGTATGGATGATGCCGATGATGTTCTTCTTCTTCTCGCTCTGGTTCTATAATGGCCTGGCCCTTTACTGGCTGGCATCAACAGTTATCGGTATTGCCATGCAGTATTTCATCACTGGCTGGGGGTCTTTGTTACCAGGAAGGGAGGCCGGGCAGGCAACCAGAGACAAGAAGTACAGGAGTCGTATCGCCCGCGTAGAGCAGGCGCCTGTCGCCGAAACAGAGGCGATTGAGGCGGATATCGTTGAGCCAAGCACAGCGCAGGAGGGGGGAAAGGAAAGTGCAGGAGCTGGAGATAAGCGGCAAGACCGTGGAGCAGGCTATCCAAAAAGCATTAGACAAATTAGGCGTCAGCCGCGATCAAGTAGACGTCGCTATCCTAAACGAAGGTAAGTCCGGGATACTGGGTCTGGGTGGCGAGGAAGCGAGGGTGCGGGTGACTACTCTGGTTCCTGTAGAGAGTAAGGAGGGTGACCTGGCCCGGGCGGCGAAGGAGGTGCTGGAGGCACTGTTGACGGGGATGGGGATAAGTGCTTCGGTGGCCCAGGTGGATACTGACCCGATAACCCTCAATATTCGAGGCGATGACCTGGGCATCCTGATTGGGCGGCGCGGACAGACCCTGGCCAGCCTGCAATATATCGTCAGACTTATCGTGGCCCACCACTCAGAGGAGTGGCTGCCCATAGTCATTGACGTTGAGGAGTACAAGCAGCGCCGCTATCGGGCACTGCAGGCCCTGGCCTACCGCATGGCGGAACGGGTGAGGGAGAAAAAAATGCCCTTTACCCTGGAGCCGATGCCGGCTTATGAGCGGCGTATTATCCACCTTGCCCTGGCCGATCACCCTGATGTTACCACCCAGAGCGTTGGTCAGGACGAGGCCCGAAAGGTGGTTATCATCCCCAAGGGTTAGGCAGCGGCCGGCAGGCCGGCTCTATATAGCCTCATGCCCTTTCCTTCAGTGATATTGGGCCAGTTGATTTGTCAGCAGGATTGTGTTAATCTCTAATCAGCAAGGCGTTGACGGAGAAGAGTAGGCGGATAACAGTCACGCAGCGAGTCTGGTGTGGTGTGAGCAGATGTGGTTGCCCGCCGAAAATCCCTCCCGAGTCACCAACCGAACGGCGGTCGGGTGGCTGCCCAGTAGACTTGGTCGGTTTCGTCGGCCGTTATCAGCGACGAGGGCATGATGGTGTGCTCTGGATGAGTGCCCCTGCCATGGCGGGGGAATTAGGGTGGTACCGCGGGTTTAGCTCCCGTCCCTAGGGGACGGGATTTGTTTTATCAGGAAGGTTTATTATGTTCCAGCCGGTTACTAGCAAGGTGAATTTCCCGCAGCTTGATGAAAAGATACTCAGCCTTTGGCGGCAGAACCGTGCCTTCGAGCGGAGTGTAGAAGCCCGGCAAGGGGCATCGCGGTTTACCCTTTACGAGGGTCCGCCAACAGCCAACGGCAGCCCGGGTATCCACCATGTGCTGGCCCGTGTCTTCAAGGACGTTATCCCCCGCTACAAGGCGATGAAGGGCTATTACGCCCCGCGCATCGCTGGCTGGGATACCCACGGTCTGCCGGTAGAGCTGGAGGTGGAGAAGGAACTGGGCCTTACCAGCAAGAGTCAGATAGAAGAGTATGGTATCGCCCGGTTCAATGACCGTTGCCGGGAGAGTGTCTTCCGCTACCTGAAGGAGTGGAACGAGCTCACGGAGCGGATTGCCTTTTGGGTCGACCTGGATAACGCCTACGTAACCATGAGGAACGAGTACATAGAGACGGTATGGTGGGCGATAAAGCAGATGTGGGACAGGGGGCTGGTGTACCAGGGCTACCGGGTAACCCCCCACTGCCCCCGCTGCGGCACCTCGCTGAGCTCCCATGAGGTCGCCCTAGGCTACCAGGACGATACCGAAGACCCATCTATTTACATAAAGTTTAAGGTTTTACCATGGCCATTTATTTATTCGACTGGACAGAAGAAGCTTGATAATCTTTTACAGGGTGGGCGGCCGGTTTATCTACTCGCCTGGACGACCACGCCATGGACGCTGCCGGGCAATACGGCGCTGGCGGTGGCGGCTGATGCTGAATATTCAGTGGTGGAGGTAGATAATGAATATCTTATTTTGGCTTCAGCCTTGCTTGAATCGGTTAGACTTGGCGATGCCAAGGTAGTGGAGAGGCTGGAGGGAAGTGATTTAGCAGAGTTTGATGGCGTGAAATATGAGCCACTGTATAATCCCCACGATTTTGGGGTGGAGCGGAGAAAGTTTCAGGGGAAATCGGAACTGCAATCGCAGGAAGCCGATGAAAAATTGACCTATAAAGTAGTCACTGCTGATTTTGTGTCTATGGAGGAAGGAACCGGCATAGTACATGTTGCCCCTGCTTTTGGTGAGGTTGACTTTGAAGTTGGAATGCATCCCGATTATTGCCTGGATTTTGTCCAGCCAGTGGACTTGCAGGGTAAAGTCATCGGGACTTATCCCTTTGCGGGTAAATTTGTCAAAGATGCCGATAAAGATATTCTTGCTGACCTGGATAGTAGAGGTCTCCTATACCGCCATGAGACCACTCGCCATACCTACCCCTTCTGCTGGCGCTGCGATTCTCCTCTTCTCTACTATGCCAAGCAGACGTGGTATATCCGGACGACCGCGGTTAAAGATAATTTGCTCTCGGGGAACGACGCCATAAACTGGTACCCTGAGCATATAAAATATGGGCGCTTTGGCGACTGGCTGCAAAACAATGTTGACTGGGCGTTCTCACGGGAGCGGTACTGGGGCACGCCCTTGCCAGTCTGGCGTTGTGATAACCCAAAGTGCGGCCACTTGGAGTGTATCGGCGGGCTGGCTAATTTGGAGAAAAAGGCCGGGTTTTCTGGGTTTGCCGAGCCTCTGGACCTACACCGCCCCTTTGTTGATGAGCTTACCTTCGATTGTCCTGAGTGTGGGGGTAGGATGAGGCGCGTGCCGGAGGTGATTGACTGCTGGTTTGATTCCGGGGCGATGCCTATCGGGCAGTACCACTATCCCTTTGAGAATGATACCATGCGCGAGGACGGGCGCTTCCCGGCCGATTACATCTGCGAAGCGGTCGACCAGACCAGGGGCTGGTTCTACAGTCTGCATGCTATATCCACCCTGCTTTTCGACCAGCCCTGCTACCGGAACGTCATCTGCCTGGGGCATATCCTCGATGCCAGAGGGGATAAGATGAGCAAGGCGAAAGGGAACGTGGTCGAGCCCTGGGCGGTGATTAACAAATTTGGGGCCGACGCCCTGCGCTGGTACTGTCTCACCTCTTCGCCGCCGGGCAACGTGCGCCGCTACTCGGATGATACCGTTGCCGAGATAGTACGGCGGCACCTGCTTACGCTGTGGAATGTTTATTCGTTCTTTGTGACCTATGCCAACATTGACCGCTTTGACCCCGGCGCCAGTGGGGCCCCCCAGTATCAGTCAGAGCTAGACCGGTGGATTGTCTCCGAGCTTAACCAGCTCATAGTTGATGTTGATGCTGCGCTGGACGGCTATAACCCGACCGAGGCGGGAAGGAAGATAGAGACCTTTATCGACGGCCTGTCGAACTGGTATGTGCGGCGCAGCCGGCGTCGGTTCTGGAAGAGTGAAAGTGATGCTGATAAGCTGTCGGCGTACACCACCCTCTACGAGTGTCTGGTAACGCTGTCAAGGCTGCTGGCGCCGCTGGCCCCGTTCCTGGCCGAGGAGTTGTATCAGAACCTGGTACTCTCTGTCTATCACGATGCGCCAGACAGCGTCCACCTGACCGATTTCCCAATAGCCGATGAGTCGAAGATTGATAAGGAATTATCAGACAGTACCCGGCTGGCGATGAGAATTTCCAGCCTGGGGCGGGCGGCCCGCAGCAAGGCGGGCATCAAGGTGCGCCAGCCTCTAGCTGAAGCCAGCACCACTCTTGTTTCAAAGTGGGAGCATAGGGCTCTAGAGAGGGTCAAACCACAGATACTGGAAGAGCTTAACATAAAAGACCTGCAGCTAGTCGATGATGTTGGTAAGCTGGAAAAAGAGGGCTATGTTGTTAGCTCAGAAGGCGGCTACTCGGTTGCCATTCCTACCGTAATTCCCCCTGAGCTTGAAGTTGAGGGGATGGCGCGGGAGATAGTGCACCGCCTGCAAACGATGCGCCGCTCGGCTGGATTTGATATCGCCGATTACATCGTCACCTGTTATCAAGGGGACGATTACATAAGGCGGGTATTAACCGATTTTGCCGCCTATATCCAGCAGGAGACACTGTCTCGGCAGCTGGTTGATGGTGTGCCTGAAGAGGGTGTTTATACTGAGAGCTACCGGCTGAGCGGCCACGAGGTAATGCTGGGGGTAAGAAAGGAGACCGGCTGATTAGGGGGGGGGTGGGCTTTCGATGAGCGTTGCGGTGGTGGTCTGTCTGGTGTCTTCGCGCCAGTAGGTTATGGTTACGCTTTGCCCAATCTGACTGGAGTGTATCGCCTGCAATAAGTCCTGGCGGTTGGTTATTTCCTTACCCCCAAAAGCGATGATGACATCGCCGCTCCTGAGCCCGGCCTTATCGGCGGGGCTACCCGGGCCCACTTCGGTGACTAGTGCACCCTGGTTCACCGCCAGTCCATATCTGGCGGCCACTCCCTCGTCAACGATGTAAAAGACAACCCCCAACCAGGGTCGGATCACGTAGCCGGTGGTTACTAGTTCCTGGATGATCGGCGCGGCATCATTGATGTTGATGGCATAGCCCAGGCCCTCGACGCCGACCGTGGCAATCTTGGCGCTGGTGATACCGATGACCTCTCCGGCCATGTTCACCAGCGGGCCACCGCTGTTGCCCGGATTAATGGCGGCGCTGGTTTCAATAAGGTTGTAGAGTGATTGCCCTGCGGATAGCGATATCGGGACGCCGATACGGCTGACAATTCCCTCTTTGGCACTGATACCCAGTCCCAGCGGGTTACCGATGGCCACTACCCAATCGCCGACCCGCAGACTGGAAGAATCACCGATGGGGACGGTGGTCAGACCTTCGGCGTTTATCTTACCCACGGCAAGGTCATTCAAAGGGTCGGTCCGCACCATCTCTACCAGAAAGACCCGGTCATCGCTCAGGGTTACGGTCACGCTTTCGGCGCCCTCGACCACGTGGTTATTGGTAACGATAATGCCGCTCTCGTCTATTATCCATCCCGAGCCGGCCCCTTCTTGGGTGAACGCTCGGTTGAAGATGTCAAAGGTCACCACCTCGGTGTTGATGGCGACCACGGCCGGCCTGACCTTGGCCACGACATCGGCAATACTGGGCAGAGTCGGTAGCTGGCCTTGGGTGGTCGGCAGTGCCCAGTCGGGGTCTAGCGGGGTGGCCGTGCTGGTGGGAGGCTGGCTGGTGGTGGGTGGTGGAGTTGAAATATCAATATCGGGCATCAGCTGGCAGCCGGCGCTTGGTACCAGCAACAGTACCAGAGTAATACAGATGGCCAGGCAGCTGATAATCACTCTTTTCATGGCTATCTATATTATAGCATAACGTAAAATCATTAAGATTTTATTAAGAATATCAGGTCTTTCTCAGAAATAAAAAGGGCCGGGGATACCCCCGGCCCCTCTGTCTATGAACCTGGCGGTTAAAAGGCGGGCACCTCGGGCAGGTTTTTCAGGGCTTCCTTTACCTTTTCCTCCGGGTATTCATAGTCCTGTAGCCGGCCGGATAGGTATTCGTCATAGGCAGCCAGGTCGAAGTGTCCGTGCCCGCTATGGGCAATAAGGATGGTCTTCGACTCACCTGACTCCTTGCACTTGAGGGCCTCGTCAATGGCTACCCTGAGGTCGTGGCAGGGTTCCGGGGCGGTAATAATACCTTCAGTTCGGGCAAACGTAACCCCGGCTTCGAATGTAGCTACCTGGTGCACCGCCTGGGCCTCGACAAAGCCAAGCTTGTAAAGGTGGCAGATAATGGGCGCCATGCCATGATAGCGCAGACCACCGGCATGGACTGGCGGCGGGATAAAATCATGTCCCAGGGTGTACATTCTCACTATCGGCGCCAGACCGGCAATATCGCCGTAGTCCCAGGCGTAGGGCCCCTTGGTCAGGGTGGGGGCGGCATATGGTTCAACGCAAATAATGCGCATATCCGGCTTCTTACCGCTTAGCTTGTCCCTTATCCAGGGCAGGAACTGGCCGGCGAAGTTGGAGCCGCCACCAATGCAGCCGACAATAATATCCGGGTAGGCATCGGCCATCTCCATCTGCTTCCGGGTCTCCTCACCGATGATGGTCTGGTGGAGCAGGACGTGGTTGACGACGCTGCCGATGGTGTACTTGGTATCGTCGTTGGCGTAAGCATCCTCGCAGGCTTCACTGATAGCAATCCCCAGGCTCCCAGTGTGTTCGGGATTCTCTGCCAGAAAGCGGCGGCCGACCTCGGTATCCGGGCTGGGGCTGGGGACGGCCTGGGCTCCCCAGGTCTCCATCAGGATACGGCGGTACGGCTTCTGGTTGTAGCTTACCCGGACCATGTAGACCTTGCATTCCAGACCGAAGAAGGCGCAGCCGAAAGCGAGGGCGCTACCCCACTGTCCAGCGCCGGTCTCGGTGGTTAAACGCTTGACTCCTTCCTTTTTAGCGTAGTAGGCCTGGGCTATGGCTGTGTTGGGCTTGTGGCTGCCGGCTTGGCTGGTACCTTCATATTTGTAGAAAATCTTGGCTGGTGTGTCCAGGGCCTTCTCCAGCCGAAACGCCCGGTGCAGGACTGTCGGCCGGTAGGTGCGATAGGCTTCCAGCACTTCGTCGGGGATTTCAATATAGCGCTCCTGGCTGAACTCCTGCTTGTTGACCGAATCCGTAAAGAGGGGTGGCGGCAGGGGGCCTTCCTTTGGCAGGGGTTCCTTGGTAGCCGGATGGACCAGAGGTGGCAGCGGCTCGGGTAAATCAGGGATGATATTGTACCAGTGGGTCGGCATATCCTTCTGGTCTAGAAAATACATGGCTCTCTCCATATTCTTTGCCTCCTTTTTTTGATTTTACAGACTGGTTGTTGCTATCTCTAGTGGCTGGTACGGTAACACGGTGGTGAGAAACGGTCTTCCTAAAAAGAAAACCTCCTCCCCCCTAAAGGGGTGGGGAAGTCCGTTACCGCCGTTCTCATCATTCCCGGTATGTACTCTGTCGCAAAGATAACTACTCTCTTTCCGCTTCAGGGCTTGGGCATTTGCCCTTTTCTGTTTGTTATTAAATATAAACGGGATGTTTATCGTTTGTCAATAGCTGTTCGGCCGGGGGCTGGCATTTGATACGGCCCTTTTCCCGTCCCGTGCTGCTGACCGCCTTTTGGCGTGGCTTTGCAAATGGAGGCAGATGCTGCTAAACTAGACTTTGAGTTTGGGCAAAGGGGAGTGCTATAAAAAGTGCCAGCCAGGCAGCCGATAATAGACCGGGTCAGGGGCGAGGCGCGGACGGTGTTGACCGAGATAGAGGCCAAGGAACTTCTGGGGCAGGCGGGTATAGCGGTCAATGATACCCGCCTTGCCATATCCCGGGAGGAGGCGGTATCAATAAGCCGGAAGCTCGCTTTCCCGGTAGCTTTGAAGATAGCTTCAGCCGATGTTACCCATAAGAGCGATAGTGGCGGCGTCAGGCTGGGATTGAGAACAGCCAGACAGGTGGCCAGGGCCTATGACGATATCCTCACCGCGGTTAAGCAGGGGCATCCGGAGGCGGTGGTCCAGGGGGTTTCGGTGCAGAAGATGGCCCGTCCCGGCGTGGAGGTGATTATCGGCATGTCCAAGGATGTGCAGTTCGGCCCGGTGCTGATGTTTGGCCTTGGCGGGATACTGGTAGAAGTTTTAAAGGATGTTTCCTTCCGCGTTGTCCCCTTGAACCGGTGGGATACCCACGAGATGGTCAGAGAGATAAAGGGTTACCCCTTGCTTGAGGGCTACCGGGGGCAGGAGCCGGCCGATGTCTCGTATCTGGAGGAGTTGCTGCTGAAGGTCTCCCGCTTGGTGGAGGCGACGCCGGAGATAAAGGAGCTGGATATAAACCCCATTTTCGCCTACAGTGATGGGGCGGTGGCCGTGGATGCCAGGGTAATACTTGAGGATGATACTCAGTGAACCTGAAATTGATGTTAGGGGAAGCCGCTCGGCAGTATCGGGATAAGGCAGCTATTTCCTGTGGGCAAAGAAGGCTGTCTTATGCCCGGCTGGACGAAGATTCGAACAGGGTGGCCAATGCGCTGATGAACCTAGGAGTGAATAAGGGCGACCGGGTAGCCATGCTGCTTTTCAACAGCATAGAGTTCATCACCATCTACTTCGGTATCGTTAAGATTGGTGCTATTGCCGTTCCTCTGGACACCAAGTATAAGCCGACTGAGTTGACCGCCCTCTTTGCTGATTGTCAGCCGAAGCTGCTAGCAACTGAGAGTTCACTGCTACCGCTAATAGTCTCGCTACTACCGGGGTGGCCGTCGATTGAACAGGTGGTAGAGGCCGGCGCCGGCGATAGGGGCGAGTTTCTCGACTATGAAGAACTCTTTGCCGCCGGTCCGGCGGCGCCGCCCGAGGTGGCAATATCGCCCGGAGACACGGCGCACATTGCCTATACTTCGGGGCCAACGCTCCGGCCCAGGGGGGTGGTGTTGTCTCACGGGAATCTGGTGGCTGAGGCGAAGATATCGGCCCAAGGGTTTCAGCAGACCGATAAGGATAAAGTAGCCTTATTTGCCTTGCCTTTACATCATGCCTTCGGCCTGGTGGTAGTTCTGTTTACTTCCATATATAAAGGTAGCACGGTGGTCATGCTATCGGGGCTGTCCATTAACAATCTTATGGAGTTGATTGAGCGGGAAAAAGTGACCATGTTCATGGGGGTTCCCTTTATCCATGCCATGGTCGTCAACTGGGTAGAGCAGGAGGGGATAAAGTACGACTTGAGCTCGCTATGCCTGTGCGGCAGCGCCGGGGCGGCGCTGCCGCTTGATATTGCCCAGAAATACAATAGTTACCTGGAGATGGATATCGTTGATTTCTGGGGCCAGACCGAGTCCTCGGGCTACGTTACCTGTACCGCCATCGGCGACGTCCTTAAACCGGGTTGCGTGGGCCGGGCTTTGCCTGGCTGGGAGCTTAAGATATGCGACGATAGGGGGCAGGAGCTACCACCGGGCCAGTCGGGCGAGATCGCCGTTCGAGGGCCGATAATGACGGGGTACTACCGTCAGCCCGAGGCCACTGCCCGGGCGATAAAGGATAGCTGGCTCTATACCGGTGACCTTGGTATGGTCGATGAAAACGGTGACCTGTTTCTTACCGGTATAAATAAAGACATGATTAATGCCAAAGGGCAGAATATCTACCCCAGTGATATAGAGGAGGTTCTGCGCAGCTATCCCGGTGTAGCCGAGGCGGCGGTGGTGGGGGTGCCAGATAAAGCACGGGGGCAGATTATCAAAGCAGTCATCCAGTTGCAGGACGGGCAGGTGGCTGAGGAGCTGGCACTAAAACGCCTGTGCCTTGACCGCCTGGCCAATTATAAGGTGCCCAAGCAGTTCGTGTTTGTCGATTCCATGCCGAGAACGGCGGCGGGCGAGATCAACAAGGATGCGCTGTGATGAAGAGACGGGTGGTGATAACCGGCCTGGGGGTGGTAACTCCGCTTGGGGTTGGTGTGGAGGCCAGCTGGCTTTCGTTATGTCAGGGTAGGTCCGGTATTGGCCCGGTTGCCAGGTTTGATGCCAGCCCTTTCCGCACCAAGATTGCCGGGGAGGTGAACGGCTTCAATCCCACCGATTTTATGACCAGCAAACTGGTGAGACGCAGCAGCCGGTTTATCCACTACGCCATCGCCGCCGCTCAGATGGCGGTGGATGATGCTGGGTTGACTATCGACATGGCCAATAATGACCATGTTGGCACGTCGGTGGGGACGGCGATGGGTGGGGTGGAGAGCCTGGAGAAAAATCAGGAGCTAGTGCTCAAGGGTGCCTATAACCAGATTTCACCCTTCTTTATTCCTTCCTTTATCTGCAACATGGCCGTGGGGCAGGTCGCTATCTATTTCGGCGCCAGAGGGCCAAACATGTGCTCAGTAACTGCCTGTGCTTCGGGCACCCATGCTGTCGGTGATGCTTTTCAGGCTATACAGCGGGGTGAGGCCGAGGTCATGATTGCCGGGGGGTCGGAGGCAGCTATCAACCCGGTGGTGTTTGCCGGCCTGGATGTCCTTAAGGTTATGTCGGCCAGGAATGATGAGCCGGGAAAGGCAAGCCGGCCATTTGATAAAGACCGTGATGGTTTTGTTATCAGCGAGGGCGCGGCCATGGTTATCTTGGAAGAGATGGAGTTTGCCCTGGAGCGGGGCGCCAGGATTTATGCCGAGGTGCTGGGCTACGGGCATAACAGTGATGCCTACCATATAACGGCCCCCGATCCCGGTGGCGAAGGAGCCGCCGCCTGTATGGAAATGGCGCTTAACGACGCCGCCATCTCCACCGACAAGGTCGACTATATCAACGCCCACGGCACCTCTACCGCGCTTAATGACCTCTCGGAAACCCGGGCGATAAAGAGCGTCTTCGGTGAGTACAGCCGCCGCATACCGGTAAGTGCGAACAAGTCGGTGACCGGTCATCTGTGGGCTGGTTCCGGGGCTCTGGAGATAGTATTCAGCGTCCTGACCATCGTTCGAGGTATCATCCCGCCCACCGCCAATTACCAGACCCCTGACCCGGAGTGTGACCTTGACTATGTGCCGAATACAGCCCGGGAAGAAAAGGTAGACATAGTACTCTCCAATTCCTTCGGTTTCGGCAGTACCAACGGTACCCTCATTGTTAGCCGCTTTCCCTCACCCTGATAGCTGACACACGCGGTTAGTGACGTACCAGCCGAATGCAGATTGCACTCCACTAAAATATTTCTTCATATTTCTTTAATAATAATGGAAAATATGTGTTATAATTGATACATAGTATGTCTAGGTACTGTAATAAGCGAGGTAGTATAAATGGCGCACCGGCGGGCATTGATTAAAGGCAGCATAGATTCCCTGCTCCTTTCCCTGATCGGCCAGAAACCGATGTACGGCTATCAGATTATTAAAGAACTGGAGCAGCAAAGTCAGGGCTACTTCAGGTTGAGGGAAGGTACTCTTTATCCGGCTCTCCACCGTATGGAGGAGGCCGGCCTGATAAGCGGCGGGTGGCAGCTGCTGCCCAGCGGGCAGCAGCGGAAGTACTATCATATCACCGAAAAAGGGCTGTTGAAGCTGGCGGAGAAGAGGAGCCAGTGGCAGGACTATCTGGTGGCCATGAACCTCGTTATTCAGCCGGCGAACGCTTAATATGAGGTAGTGATGTGGCAACGGCACTGGGCCATTACCTTGATGTCGTTAGAGACTATCTGAGGCTTGACCTCTCCTCAGAGCAGGAGGTCATCCGCGAGCTCAAGACGCATGTTGACGACCGGTTTCAGGAGTTGAGGGAAGCGGGGCTGTCCGAAGAGGAAGCCGCCAGTGCCTGTGTGCGGCTCCTAGGCTCGGCCAAGCTGGTAGCCCGTCAGATATACGAGGCTCACAGCCAGGGAACCTGGCGGCAGGCATTGTTAGCCTCAACACCACACCTGCTTTTCGGTCTGCTGTTCGCTCTGAACTGGTGGCGGGGTATCGGTTGGCTGCTGGTGGTGCTTGCCCTGATTCTTGGTATGGCCGTTTACGGCTGGTGGCGGGGTAAACCGGCCTGGCTTTTCCCCTGGCTGGGTTACTGTCTGTTGCCGGTAGTGGCCGCCGGCCTGCTGCTGCTGTACCTCCCTACCGGGTGGTCCTGGCTGGCGGTTCTTCTGTACATCCCGCTGGTGTTATGGCTGCTGTATACCATTACGGTGCGGACTATAAAGCGGGACTGGCTGTACAGCTCGCTGATGCTGTTGCCGGTACCAACGATAGTCGGCTGGTTCCTGGCGGTGGAACCGGTGGCATATTATCCTGAGTACTGGGGCGACCGAATTTACTATTTCGCACCGTGGATAGGGCTCAGCTTTCTGGCACTGGGCATAACTGCGGCTACGTTCATTCGCCTGCGGCAGCGGTGGTTAAAAGTTTCGGTGCTTATTTTCTCCGGGCTGGTGACTTTAACCATGATTGCCTATTATACCGGCGGCCGGCTCACTCTACCCGCCTTCTTGATATTGATTGTCATCATGTTTAACCTTCTGTTGAGCCCGGCGTTGGTAGAACGGGGGCGAAGGCATGGCGGGTAGTAATAAGGTCGGGGTCATTACTGATAGTATAGCCTGCCTCACCCGGGAACTGGTGGCAGAGTACGGGATCCGGATTATCCCGCTGAATTTCCATTTCGGTGACCGGAATTACCGCGATTGGGTGGATATAACTCCTACCGAGGCTTACGAGCTGTTCTTGAAAGACCCCGAGAGCTTCTATACATCCCCTCCCTCGGCCACGGAGTATCTAAAGGCTTATCGGGAAGTGGGCGCTCGAACCCGGAATGTCCTCTGTATTACCCTGTCGTCAAAGTTGAGTACCACGTATAACGTGGCCTGTATCGCCCGGGAACAGGTCGGGGATGAGCTTCCTGAAGTCTCAATAGAGGTGGTGGACTCGCGGGCGGCTGCCGCTGCTCAGGGTTTCATCGTTCTGGCGGCGGCGAGGGAGGCGATGGCCGGGAAGAGCTTGGCCGAGGTGGTTAAGACCGCGGAAGAGATGAAGGGAAAGGTAAATTTCCTGGTTCTTTTGGATACTGTACGCTATGTATACCGCTCGGGGCGCATCCCCAAGATAGCATCTCAGGCTGGTTCGATGCTCAATATCAGGCCGCTGCTTTCCATGTCTGCGGGAGCGCTGTGTTTTAAGGGTGCTGTGCGCAGTCGGGAGCACGGCATCGAGCGCGTGTTCCGGATACTTCGGGAGAAGGCAGGTCGGCATCCCATTCATGTGGCCGTGATGCATGCTTATGCTCTTGATGAAGCCGAGCAGCTGATGGCTAAAGTGGCTGCTGAATTTGATTGTGTTGAGCTCTGGCTTACCGAGTTCAGCCCGCTGATGGGCTATGCTTGTGGTACCGGGACCCTTGGGCTGGCTTTCTACACGGAGGAATGACCATGCTTAATGAGATAATCGCCTTGGTTCTGGGCTATCTATTAGGCTCTATACCGGCGGCCTATCTGGCGGCACGTATTTTCGCGGGCAAGGATATACGCCGGCTGGGTGGTGGTAATGTTGGCGGGTATAACACCTTTCGCGAGGTTGGTGTGGGGCCGGCCCTGCTGGTGGGTGTTGTTGATGTTGGTAAAGGGGCTGCGGCCGTGGCCATTGCCTACTGGCTGCTGGATGTTTCCCCCCTGTTTGTCATGCTCGCCGGCTTTGTCGCAGTGGTGGGGCACAACTGGATGCTATTTCTCAAATTCAGCGGGGGTAAGGGCATGGCTGCGGCCGTCGGGGCCCTGGCTGTCTTGCTGCCTGTTTACGGTTACAGGCTAGGGCTGGTGATAGTCCTGGGGGTGATTCTGGTCGGTATGGCTATTACCCGTAACTTAACCCTGTCTCTGGCGCTGGGTATGGTGGCCCTGCTCTTTATCGCCATTTTTATGATTGGATCACTACAGGCAATATTTATGACCGTGGCCGTGGGTGTCCTGGTTGGCCTGCGGTTTCTGCCTACTGCCCGGGCCGCCTGGGCCAGGGCCGGTGGTATCAGGGCCTTCGTCTTCACCGAAATACGCGGCCGCAAGCCAGGTGATTAGGCGGCCCGCAGCCACTGGCTTACGGTTCCTCGGACGTTTTGCTTTCCATTTAGCCATTCGCGGTTGGTTATCTTTACATCGGCAGTGGTTGTGTCCGTGGCGGCTGAATTGACGTGGTTTCCCCAAGAGCCTTATACTAAAGGAGCAGAGGCACTATTTGCCTAATAGCCAGAGGAGGTATCGATTTATGGCTGGACCTTTAACAGGGGTTAAGGTAGTAGAGATATCCATGTTTCAGCAGGGACCGGTGGCGGGGATGAGGCTGGGAGACCTGGGTGCCGATGTCATCAAGGTAGAGCCAAAGACCGGGGACCCGGCGCGGGGGTTCATGAGGATTATTGGCGTCGAGGCTGGCCTTAAGGGGCGGAACTACTACTTTGAGAACAATAACCGTAACAAGCGGAGCATTGTCATTGATATGACGACGGCAAAAGGCAAGGAAGTGTTCTTCAAGCTTATTGATGAGGCTGACGTTTTCCTGAATAACATGAGTATCGAAGCGCCGATAAGAATGGGCATTGGCCCGGATGTGCTCATGGCCCGGAATCCGCGGCTCATTTATGCTCAGGCCTCAGGCTGGGGTCGTAAAGGCCCCGATGCCAATGATTACTCCTTTGATTACACCGGAATTGCCCGGTCCGGACTGATGATGTCCTGTGGCGAGCGTGGCGGGCCGCCGGCCCAGATTCTGCCCGGGATGGGCGATGAGCTGGGGGGGCTTGTCTGCGCCTGGGCGGTTACTGCGGCCCTCTACGGGCGGGAAAAGACCGGCAAGGGGCAGATGGTGGACACTTCGCTGATGGGCAGCCTGATTGCCATGCTCGGCCTGATTATGGCCGCCCCGGCAATACTGGGTCAGGAGTTTCCCAGGGC
Source organism: Dehalococcoidia bacterium (assembly GCA_011191985.1). Classification (GTDB taxonomy): domain Bacteria; phylum Chloroflexota; class Dehalococcoidia; order Dehalococcoidales; family W111; genus W111. The sequence goes on along the minus strand of DUEU01000083.1, from coordinate 12,817 downwards.
AGTCCGGGCCCAGGCAGGTAATCCGATATACAATCACTACCGCTGTCAGGACGATAAATGGATTGCTATAGCTCACCTGCAGCCGGACCGGTACTGGCCGAATGTCTGCCGGGCACTGGGTATCACCGAGCTTGAGAAAGACCTCCGCTTTAATTCCATTGAGGCCAGGGCCGAAAATACCAAAGAGTTGGTGGCCATCATGGACAAGAAGTTCGGCGCCAAGCCCCGGGACGAATGGCTGCAGATTCTACGGAAGGAAGGTTGTATCTGTACCCCGATTCAGTCCCCGATAGAGGTGTCCAATGATGAGCAGGCCATAGCCAATAACTACTTCATATACGTTGACCACCCGGTGTGGGGCCGGATAAAGATGGTCGGCTTCCCCTGGGACTTCAGCAATACGCCGGCCGAGTGGCGGCGCGAGGCGCCCGAATTCGGGCAGCATACTGAGGAGATACTGCTGGAACTCGGCTATACTTGGGAAGACATCGCCAAGCTCAAAGAGGAGGAGGTAATTATTTGAGCCAAATAAGGAAAGGAGTCGGGACGATTCATGAAAGTTGAAGCTGGCGGGATGGCCCTGGTGGATAAATACTGCCAGGATTACGGCAGTCGTGCCCGGGAGCTGAAAGGTCAGGGCAGAAAGATAATTGGCGGTTTATGCGCCTACGTTCCCGTGGAGATAATCACCGCTGCCGGGTTTGTCCCGTTTCGAATAAAAGGTAGTGTCAGTGAGCCCATTACCCGGGCCGATGTTGAGATGGAGACCATCGTCTGCCCACTGGTACGCAGTTGCTTTGACCTGGCGGTCAAGGGTCGGTACGAGTTCCTGGATGGCCTGGTTATACCCCATGCCTGTGACAGTATCTGTCGAACCTATGATGTCTGGAAATATACGCTTGGCTTGCCCTATTCTCACTTCATCAACATGCCCCATAGCGATAACGACACATCACTGGAGTTCTATAAGACGGTACTGAATACCTTCCGTAAAAGCCTGGGCAAGTTCGCCGGCCGGGAGATATCGGATGATAGCCTGCTTCAGGCAATCAAGCAGCACAACGAGAACCGGGCCCGGGTGCGGCAACTTGCCGGCTTGCGTAGGTCTGACCCGCCCCTCATCTCGGGCGAGGAGCTGGCCAGGGCCTTGATTGCTATCATGAGTATCCCCGTGGAGGAATCAATCAGTCTGCTGGGTGACGTTATTGCTGAAGTGAAGCCGAGGGCGAGCGCTACCGGGGTAGAGAAGCCGCGGATAATGGTGGTTGGTGCCCAGCTTGACGATGATACCTTTATCCGGCTGATCGAAGACAGCGGTGCCTGGGTGGTTGCTGATGACCTATGTCCGGGTACCCGGGAGTTCTGGCCTGACGCGGATATTACCGCCGACCCGATAGACGGCCTGGCCGAGCGCTACCTGCAGAAGATAAAGTGCGCCCGGACCTACCGTGAGCAAAAGGGGACATACCCTGAGTATCTTGAGGAGCGGTTCGGTCATATCGGCGGTTTCATCAGAGATTTTGCGGTCGATGGTGTTATCCTCTACATCTATAAGTATTGTGACCCGTTCGGCTTCGAGGTGCCGGCTGTTAAAAGCTATATAGAGTCGCTGGGTACGCCGGTGCTCTACCTTGAGGACGAGTATTCAAAGTCGACAATTGGCCGGTTGCGGACCAGAGTCCAGGCATTCCTGGAGTTACTTGGTGCGAAGTAATCGGCAGTGATGACTAGCGGGAGAGGTAAATGACAGAAGAGAAGAAACCGGAGGAGAGAAAGAAGAGAAGGACAGCAACCGAGGCCGCCGGCCGGGTCGGCTCCATGACTAAAGCCATGCTGGCTAATGTGCCGCAGGCCAAGGGAGAAGGGAGGCCTATAGCTTACTCCTTTATCTGCTGCTGTTACGACGAGATTATCCGCGCTATGGATATTACCCCTCATTGGGTCGAGAACTATGCCGGTATCTGTGGTGCCAAGCGTGATGCCCAGCGGTTCCTGGAGAGGGCGGAGGCAGAGAACCTCTCCCGTTCCCTGTGCACCTATGCCCTCTGTGGTCTCGGCTTTGATGCCTGGCGCGAGGAGTTGGGGGGAGAGATGCCGCCAGATGCCCCCTGGGGGGGGCAGGTGAAACCGGATGTAATGCTGGGCAGTGGTCAGATGCTCTGCGACCCGCGCAACAAGTGGTTTCAGGCCGCCCAGCACTATATGCCTGATGTCCCGACCTATGACCTGAACCTGCCCTGGCCGCCCTATGAGGAAGATTACGATTACCGTGAGGTCCAGGACGACTATGTAAAATACATGGTGGCGCAACTCCGGGGTCTGGTCGAATTCCTGGAAAGACATACCAATCGCAAGATGGACTGGGACCGGCTCAGCGAGCTGGTTGACCTGACCGACCGGACCTGGAACCTGGTCCATGAGGCGTATGAGTTGCGCCGAGCGGTGCCGACGCCGATGGGCACCGGTGACGCCATGAATACCATGGTGCCCTTGAGCTTTATGATGGGCACTCAGCAGGGCTATGACTTTTTTAAAGAGCTGTATGACGAATTGCAGCAGAAGATTGCCCGGAAAGAGGGTGTTATCCCCGATGAGAAATATCGCCTGCTCTGGGGTGGCGGTTTGCCGTCCTGGTTTGCCCTGACGGACTTCAACTACTTCAACAGTAAGGGCGCGGTCTTCCCGGCGGAGACTACCTATCGAATGGTGGAGGCGCTGTACAACTTTGATATTGATTTCGCTCGGATAACCGACCCTCTGGAGCATATCGCCTGGCGGTGGCTGAAGTTCTGGACCTGCCGCTATGACAAGACCCGGCAGCGTCCCGGCTCGCACCCTGATGTTGAGCGGCTCATTGATTATATTGAGGATTACCAGATAGACGGTGTGGTTATGCATGAGGCCTTTTCCTGCCGCAGCTGGCATGTCGGCCTTATTTGGCAGCTGAACCTGCTGAAGAAGATATATCGCGACATCCCCTCCCTGGTTCTGGAAAGCGATATTATTGATATCAGTTCCTACAATGAGGCCGATACCCGGGCCAGGATAGACGCCTTTATTGATACCCTGGAGGCGGTGAAAAGCCGGGCAGGTTAAAGCGCCTGCTGGAGTGGCTATGACTGAGTATTTCGCCGGGGTCGATATTGGCTCCACTATGACCAAGGTGGTAATAATGGCTGACGCGGTGGTCGCCCGGGTGGTCGGTGCTTCCGGCCCGGAGCACCGCCGGCTGGCTAACCGGGTGATGGAATCGGCCCTGGCTGATGCCGGCCTTGGTTTTAGCGATATTGCCTATGTCGTGGCCACCGGGTATGGCCGGATTAATGTCCCCTTTGCCGACCGGCAGATTACCGAGATATCCTGTCATGCCCGGGGGGTAGCCAGCCTGGTGCCGGCGGCTCGGACGGTGATTGATATCGGCGGCCAGGACTGTAAGGGGATAAAGCTGAAGGACGGGCGGGCGGTTGATTTCGTCATGAATGATAAATGTGCCGCCGGCACCGGTCGTTTCCTTGAGGTGATTGCCGAAGCCCTTGGCCTGTCTCTGGAGGAGATGGGCGAGCTGTCACTACAGTCTCAGCATGATATTGAAATCAGTAACACCTGTACCGTGTTCGCGGAACAGGAGGTGGTGGCGAAGCTGGCCGAAGGTGTGGCCGTGGCCGACCTGGCGGTCGGTGTCCATAAGGCGATTGCTACCCGGATACACGGGATGGTCCGGCGCCTGAAGGTAGAAAGGGAGGTGGTAGTAACCGGGGGTGGGGCCCTGAATACCGGACTGGTCAGGGCCCTGGAGACAAAACTGGGCCTTCCCCTCCTGGTATCGCCTGAGCCGTTACTTAGTGGTGCTATCGGCGCGGCCCTTCTGGGTAAGGATACGGTGCGTGATGCTGCCGAGAAGGGTATTCCCGTGACCAGAAGCCGTCAGCCACTGAAAGAGGCGACCTTCTTTTCGTAGGTCTTTCTGGAGACAGGTAATGAGCGCAAGTGATAATGATAGCTCTGGTTACCGCCCAGCGGTTATCGGGGTTGATATCGGTTCCAGCTTCTCTAAAGCCGTGGTATTATCGGGCGGGACCATCATTTCCTGGGCGATTTTACCCTCGGTAGGCAGTTACCGAGCGGTGGCCGATGAAGTGATAAACCAGGCTTTAGCCAGAGCGGGCGTTGCTGCTGAGGATATTGCCGGTGTCAGTGCTACCGGTTACGGGGCGGCCAGCGTCGCCTCAGCCAGCCAGTCGTCCAGCGACCTGTCCTGCCAGGGCCGGGGTATTGCCTATCTCTTCCCCTCGGCACGGACGGTGGTTGATATCGGGGCCCAGTTTACCCGGGCCTTCCGGCTTGACGGTGCAGGACACGTGGTTGCCTTTGTGCTCAGCGAAAAGTGCGCCGGCGGCAGCGGCCGTTTGCTGGCTATAATCGCCCGCGTGCTGCAGATTGACCTTGATGAGATGGATCGGCTGGCTCGGGAGTCGAAAAAGAAGGTCGATTTCACTACCAGTTGCGCCGTGTTCACCGAATCGGAGGTGGTCTCCCGGATTGCTGAAGGCGAGAGCCGGGAAGACATTGCCGCTGGAGTCTATCGGGCGCTGGCCGCCAAGGCACAGAGCCTGGTGGAACGGCTTAAATTCGCCCCCGATTGTGCCCTGGCCGGTGGCGGTGCCAAGAATACCAGCCTGGTAAAGAGTATTGAAGAAGGTGTTGGAGTTGACGTTCTCGTTCCCGATGAGCCGCAACTGGTGGCCGCCCTGGGGGCGGCCCTGATGGCTGAAGATAAGGTGGCGGTTGGTAAGAGCCGCAGTTGATAGAAACCGCTAAAGGGGGGCAATATGCTGAGACCAGAGATTATCACCCAGTTACAGGAGATTGTCGGCAAGCCGGCGGTACTCACCGCCAAGGAAGACCTTACCAGCTATTCCTATGATGGCACTGCGACCTGGGCACACCTGCCCGATGTGGTGGTGCTGCCGACAACTGCGGAGCAGATTTCCCGCACTCTGAAGCTGGCCAACGAAAATCGAATACCGGTAACCCCGCGGGGGGCGGGTATCAATGTCAGCGGCGGTTCCATCCCCATAAAGGGAGGCATCGTGCTGTGCACCACCAGGATGAACCGCATCCTGGAGATTAGCAAGGGCAACATGGTGGCCACGGTCGAGCCCGGCGTGGTCCTTCAGGACTTTAACTTGGCCCTGGCCAAAGAGGGCCTGTTCTACCCGCCCGACCCACAGAGCTTTCTCGGCTGTACCATGGGGGGTACCGTGGCCGAGAACGCCGGCGGCCCCTACTGCGTGAAATACGGGGTGACCAAGCAGTATGTCGTTGGTCTGGAGGTGGTTCTGGCCAGCGGCCACATTATGAAGCTCGGTGGGGTAACCGTGAAGAACCGCACCGGTTACGAGCTGATGATGCTGTTCACCGGCTCCGAGGGGACTCTGGGGGTAATCACCAAGATAACGGTGCGGCTTATACCGCTGCCCAAGGCCAGCAAGACGATGATGGCTATCTTTGATGATATGGTCGCCGGCGGGCAGGCGGTGTCCAACATCTTGGCGGCCGGGGTGGTGCCGGCCAAGGTCGAGTTTGTGGACAACTTTGTCATCCGGCGTATCGAGGAGATGACCCCGATGGGCCTGCCAGTGGATGCCAACTGCCTTATCCTGCTGCAGACCGACGGTTCTCCGGCCGCCGTGGAGGCCGAGTACGTACAGATTGTCGATATCCTTAAAGAGAGCGGGGCTAGAGAGGTAAAAGTGGCCAAGGATGCCGACGAGGCAATGGCCTACTGGAAGATGCGTAGCGCTGGCTTCGCCGCCGTTTTCGGCGCCGCCAAGACCGTTATGGCTGAGGACGTGGCCGTGCCCCGTGACAAGCTGGCCGAATTTATTAAGAAGCTGGGTGAGATATCGGAGCGGACCGGCTTTTTCATCCAGTACCTGGGCCATGCCGGGGATGGTAATCTCCATCCGGCGATATTCACTGATATAAATAATAAGGAGGAGTTTGCCCGCGCTGAAAAGGCGATGGAAGAGATATTTGAAGCAGCGCTTTCGCTGGGCGGTGTCCTTTCCGGGGAACACGGCATTGGCCTGGAGAAAAAACGCTTCTTCAGCCGGGCTATGGACCCGGTTGCCCTTGAATTGATGAAGCAGATAAAGAAGATGGTGGACCCCAACAACATCCTTAACCCCGGCAAGATATGGGAAGAGGAAGGGGCATAGCATGACCAGCAAGGCCGAATTTGAAGAGGTTAAAAAGTTCGAGAAAGACCTCGGCCAGTGCATGAAGTGCGGCTTTTGCACGTTCTGGTGCCCGGTATACCAGGAAGAGCGCATAGAATCATCGGTTGCCCGGGGCAAGAACATGATGGTGCGGGCGCTCCTGGCCGGTGACCTGGAGTACACCAAGGAGTATGCGGAGCGGCTGAACAAGTGTACCCTGTGCATGACCTGTACCGCCAACTGCCCGGCTAAGGCCAATATCCCCAATATTATCGTTGCCGCTCGGGCGGACAAAGTTAAGGCCAAGGGGGTAGCCTTCCCATATAACATTGTTTACCGCTGGCTGCTGCCGCGACGGAAGCTGTTCGGTAACGTGGTGCGGTTCGCTTCCTGGTTTCAGGGAATTTTCCTGCCCAAGACCCAGGGGACAATCAGGCACCTGTCCATGTTCCTCTCAGCGCTGGGTAAAGGCCGCTATATCCCGCAGATTGCCCCGCGGTTCCTGCGGCAGATGGTGCCGATGGTCAACAAACCGACGGTGGCCAATGAGACTGGCATCAGGGTCGGCTATTTCACTGGCTGCATGACCGATTTTGTCTTTCCCGAGGTGGGTAAGAAGGTTATCAATTTCCTGACCCGGCACGGGGTAGAAGTTGTTGTCCCTCGGGAGCAGGGCTGCTGTGGTGCCCCGGTGTTCCTGGGCGCCGGTGACCTGGCTACCGGCCGGAAGATGGCCGATACCAATGTTAAGGCGTTCGCCGATTTTGATTACGTTGTCGCCGATTGTGCTACCTGCAGTTCGGCGATGAAGGACTATGTGAAGTTCCTGGCGGATACTCCGGAGCGCCAGGAGGCCTATACCAAGTTTGCCGGGAAAATTAAGGACATCACCGAGTTTCTGGTGGACGTGCTTAAACTACCGCCTTCGGCCTACCGGGCGGTGCCCGAGGCTAAAGGCAAGAAGGTTACCTGGCACGACCCGTGCCATCTCAACCGCCATATGGGCATAACCCGGCAGCCGAGAGAGATTTTAAAGTCCATTCCGGATATTGAGTACGTTGAGATGCCTAACGCTGACCGCTGCTGTGGTATGGCCGGTAGCTTCAGCATCTATTTCTATGATGTCTCTCAGAAGATTGCCGATAAGAAGATGGCCGGCATCGATGCTACCGGGGCCGATATCGTAGTTACTGACTGCCCCGGCTGTGAATTTCAACTGATTGATACCACCATGCGCCACGACAGCCCGGTGAAGGTGATGCATATCATGGAGCTTCTGGAGTAGGCTCCGAACCGGTGCTGCCGATTACGAAGGCGATAGCGTAATCGCGGGAGTGGGCCAGCGAGATATCCAGACTTGCCAGGCCAAGGTTATCGGCCTGCTCTTTAGCCCGGCCGTAGAGGTTCAGCAGCGGCCTGCCGTTGGCTGCGGAGATGATTTCAATATGCTGCCAGCTGATACCGTCAGTCTGCTGGAGGGCCTTGACTACCGCTTCCTTGGCAGCGAAACGGGAGGCCAGTGACGCCGGCTTATTGCCATACCGCTTGAGTTCGTCCCCGGTATACACCCGGCTGAGGAAACGGTCGCCCCAGCGGACGATAGCCTGCCGGATGCGGTCTATCTCGATGATGTCAACGCCGATGTACTGGGTCATCGCTGCCCGGTCTCCTTCAGCACTACCTTTACGATTTCGGGCACCTTTTCCTTGAGTTCAGGTGACAGCTCCATGCCCCATGCTATCTCCTTGGGCTGAATGCCGATAATGATAACCTCCGACGGTGTTTTCCCCAGCAGACTCATCGTCTTCAGGTTTGATACCAGGCCTAGCTCGTGGAGCGAGATCGCCTCTCCGGTCTCAAGGGTTACGTCGTCGGGGTGGAAGCGGTAAATCGCCCCCGGTACGCCGCCGGCCTCGGCGGCATCAATAATGACCAGTTTATCGGCCGGCTCAAGGTAGTCCAGTACGTCTGGTGACGTGCCGCCGTCGATTACAACGACGCCATCCGGCAGGGTCGACTCCTGTAGGGCATGGACGACATGGATACCTATCCCTTCGTCCTTGAGCAGCAGGTTGCCCACCCCGACCACGGCTATCCGGTTCGATGTCATAGGTTATTATCCTAGCATATTCTGGGTAGCAGTTCACCAACCGGCATATCCACGATGCGCGATGAGCCGAGGCGTGTCTTCATGATTACCCGGCCCGGGTGGTCACTGACAACCTCACCGATGGCGGCTGCTCCGGTTCCGTATTTGTTCTGCCGCATTTTAGTCAGAATACCTTCGGCCTCATCGGGCGCGACCATGGCTACCAGCTTGCCCTCGTTGGCAATGTAGAGGGGATCGAAACCGAGGAGTTCGCAGGCGGCCCGCACCGCTTCCTCTACCGGCAGGCTCACCTCATCAATCCTGATGCCTACTCGGGACTGGCCCGCCAGCTCGTTAAGGGTGGCCGCCAGGCCACCCCGGGTCGGGTCTCGCAGGCAATGGACATTCGGTGACACTATCTCAGCAACCAGCTTGTTTAGCGGGGCGCAGTCACTAACTATCGGCACCTTGAACTCTATACCCTCACGCTGGCTCATTATGGCAATGCCGTGGTCGCCGATGGTGCCGCTGATGATGACCTTATCGCCCGGCCGGGCGTTGGCCCCGGCTATGTCTAACCCCTCGGGGATAATACCGATACCCGAGGTGTTGATAAACAGCTTGTCGGCGCTCCCCTGGTTGACTACCTTGGTATCGCCGGTGACAATCTGTACGCCGGCCTCGCTGGCGGCCTGGTGGATGGAAGCGACTATCGTTTCCAGCTCCGCCAGCGGCAGGCCCTCTTCAATAATTAATGAAAGGCTCAAGTATAACGGGGCGGCCCCGCTCATGGCCAAATCGTTCACCGTGCCGCAGACCGACAGCTTGCCGATGTCGCCACCGGGGAAAAAGATGGGGCTGACAGTATAGCTGTCGGTGGTGAAGGCAAGGCGGCCGCTGGCCTCCAGTACCGCTGAGTCATCCAGCCTGTCCAGTATCGTGTTGCCGAGGACGGCTACCAGACTCTTGGCCACTAGGTCGTGGCTGAGCTTGCCGCCGCTGCCATGGGCCAGGAGCACTCTATCCGCCACCGGTGTCTCCGTAGTGATAGTAGGTAGCACAGGCGCCCTCTGATGATACCATGCACGGGCCGACCGGGTCTTCCGGAGTGCAGCTGTTTTTGAAGAGCCGGCAGTCGGCAGGGGTGCTGATACCACGCAGGATACTGCCGCAGATGCATCCCGCCGGCTCCCGGGCCGGTCCGGGGTCGATAGCGAAGTTGCTTTCGGCGTCGAAGCGCTGGTATTTCTGGCTGAGCTTTAGCCCGCTGGCCGGCACTATCCCGATACCGCGCCAGTTGGCGTCACCGGTCTCGAAGACGGAGTCCATCAGCTTCAGCGCTTGGTGATTGCCTTCCGGCCTCACCCCGCGGCGGTAGGCGATTTCTACCCGGTACTGTTCCGTTTCAATTTGGTTGATCAGCATGTCGATGCTGAGCAGTATGTCCAGCGGCTCGAACCCGGCAACGGCGCAGGCAATACCGTAGTCCTGGGGGATAAAATCGTAGGGATGGGAGCCGATGATGGCGCTGACATGTCCCGGGCAGATAATACCGCTTAAGCTCACTTCACCTAGGTCGAGGATGGCCTTCATTACCGGCGGGCACAGTTTGTGGAAGGACAGGACATAGTAGTTATTGATGCCCTCGGCCTCCGCCTGGATGATGGAAGCGGCGATGGTCGGGGCAGTGGTCTCGAAGCCGATGCCGATGAAGACAAGTGCCTTATCCGGATTTTCCCTCGCTATGGCCAGGGCGTCCTGGGTGGAGTAGACCACCCTGACATCACCGCCTTCGGCCTTGGCCTGCTGCAGGCTGGAATGGCTGCCGGGTACGCGCAGCATGTCGCCGAAGCTGGCGATGATGACACCGGGCTGCCTGGCCAGGGCAATGGCTTTATCCAGATCCTGGTTGGCAGTGACACATACCGGGCAGCCAGGACCGGAGAGCATCTCGATAGTCCTGGGAAGGAGCTGCCGTATGCCGTGCCGGAAGATAGCTACAGTATGCCCGCCGCAGAACTCCATAAACCGGACCGGCGTGGTCGAGAGGTGCTGAATGCGGTCTATCAGTCTCTGGCCTAGCTTCGGGTCACGGTAATCGTCGATAAACTTCATCCCCTAGTCCACCATGGTGTAAAGCTGCCCCTGGTGGTAATCATCTGGCTGGTTGGCCATCTCCTCCAGCAGCTTGAGGGTTTCCTCGGCCTCTCTCTGGTCAATGATGCTTATGGCGTAGCCGGTATGTAGCAGTACGTAGTCGCCGACCCTGGCTTCGGGGGTGAGTTGAAGACTGGCCTGGCGGGTGAGGCCACCTATCTCTACCTCGGCAAAGTAGCCGTCCATTGACTTAACCAGGGCCGGAATGGCCAGACACATATGCACTCCTGTAAGCAGTTAGTTGATAGTTTTGGGTCAAATTGCTGCCGATTTTTATTGATGACCCCTTTTCATCTCGGTCTCAAGCCAGGAAAACCACTTCTCCAGCCCCTCGCCGGTCTTGCAGGAGACGGGGAATATCCTGGCGTTGGGGTTTAGGCCGCTGACCGCCTTGTTGAAGGCTGTCATATCAAATTCCAGGTAGGGCAGAAGATCAGTCTTGTTTACCAGCACCACATCGACCCCGGCGAACATCGGCGGGTATTTATACGGCTTGTCATCACCCTCGGGGGCGCTCAGCAGCATTACTTTTTTGTGCTCGCCAAGGGCAAACTCGGCCGGGCAGATGAGATTACCCACATTTTCTATGAACAGCAGGTCGATTTCGTTGAGTGGCAGGTTGTCGAGAGCACGGCTGGTCATGTTAGCGTCGAGGTGGCAGCCGCCTTCGGTGTTTATCTGGACTACTGGTATCCCCCGTTCACTCACCTTGTCGGCATCTACCGTGGAGGCAACATCTCCCTCTATGACCGCGAGCCGGGCCTTCCCCTGGAAGTGGCCAGTCGTTTGCAGGATAAGGCTGGTCTTACCGGCGCCCGGTGATGACATAATATTGACCGCCAGGATACCGTGCTTATTTAGCAACTCCCGGTTGCTGGCGGCTTTCTCCTCGTTGGCACCCAGAATAGATTCTTGTATTGTTAAAACCTTTACACTCAACTACTCCACCTCGATACTTTCAACATACAGTTCTCGTCCCGAGATTATGTCCACACTCGGCCCACGACAGCTGGGGCATGACCAGTTCCCGTTGGTCGGGGAGAAGACCGCCCCGCAGTCGCGGCAGCTTAGCTGAGTTTGCGGACGATGGAAGGAGAGTACGGCCCCGGCGGCTGCGGTGTCTTTACTGAGAAAGCTAAAGTAGAACTCGACACAATCGTCAACAATACCCGCCAGGTCACCGATAACCAGGTTGATTTTAGATATCTTGCTGGCCCGGGCCTCGTCAGCCTTCTCCAGCACGATGGACAAAATACTCTGGGTAATACTGAACTCGTGCATCCTGGTTAAATTATAGGTTATTTTAGGAGGGTGTTCAACCTTAAGAAAGCTTGGCGACCGCTTTCTGCCAGGGCAGGCACCTTATGCTCGGCGACTACCACAGCGACAGGAGACTATCCTGTTGGAGACATATTAAGGGTCAGTTAAAGTCTTTGGCTGGTGGCTGAGGTATCAATCACTGTCGATGCCGACTTCGTGCCAGAGTCGGTCGAGTGCCCGGCGGGCGTGTCGGGTCGGCTTGGCCCCTTTACCTTCCCATCTCTGGACAGTGGATAGGCTGACGTCTATCTCCCGGGCCAGGTCCTCTTGTGCCCAGCCTTTCTTTATTCGCAGTGCCTTTATCTTTTCCCGGAATGTGTCCATAGCATGATCCTTACACAAGGTGCTTTGCAGGTACTTTTTTGATGGCTTATCTTCAGCATAAGTAATATTATATGACGGAAAAAGACAAATGTCAATATACATGCCTGAATAGTGACAGTTGACACAGCTACCTAGTGAGGTGGCACCGTGGCCGGCACAAGAAGCGTTCCGGCGCAGACCTCATGAAGGGAAAATGTTAAAAAAGATACAGGGATAGGGGTGAATTATCACTGGTCCCATATCCCTGTGCTTGAATTCGCTTAGGCTCTCTGGCGAATGACGGTCAGGTAGACGACCGTGGCGGCAATCATAACAGCAACAATGATACCGCCGATGAGCCACCAGTTGATGGGCGTGGGCGCTGGTGTCGGTTCTACCGGTGGTTCCGGAGGAGTTGGTGGTCCTGGTGGTGCCGGTGCCGCTTTGACGACGAGAGAGACCGACTGGCCGTCGATAGAGACGGAATAGGTGCCGGCCGCATCCTGAGTAAGGCTGAAGGTTACCGTCATATCGGTATGGCCGGCTATGGTGACCTCTTTGGTGGCGACTACGGTGCCATCCACCATGAGTTTCGCCTGGTATTTACCGGCGCCGTCGCCGGTGTTGGCCACGATGACATTAACGACCACCGCTTGTCCGATGTCGGCTTCTGCGGGGTCAATCGCCAGCGAGGTTACCGAGAAGGTAGCCGGCATCCCCGTGGTGG
>DUEU01000082.1 GCA_011191985.1 Dehalococcoidia bacterium | reverse complement strand
TCAGGCATATGGTTCTCCACGGCCTCAATCATCACCGCGTGCTGCATGGTGGGGGTGGTCACCTGCATGCGCCGGGCGTGGCCGATGGCCGGGTGGGGGATATCGCCATCGCCGGCAATCTCGTTTGAGGTGTCCACGATGATGACCCGCTTGCCCATGTCGTCAGCCAGCACCCGGGCTACCTCGCGGAGCATGGTCGTCTTACCAATACCGGGGCGGCCTAGCAGCAGGACGCTCTTACCCGATTGGACGAGGTCTTCAATCGTCTTTATCGTGCCGAACACCGCCCGGCCGACACGGCAGGTCAGGCCGACAATACGCCCCTTGCGGTTGCGGATGGCCGAGATACGGTGCAGGGTACGTTCAATTCCTGCCCGATTGTCGTCACCGAAGCTGCCAATGTGGGATACGACGTAATCAATGTCCTGCTCGCTGGTCTCCTGAGGATTGAGAACGACTTCCTGTCGCGGGAAGCGGGCTTCGGGGGGGCGGCCGAGGTCGAGGACTACTTCCAGGAGCTCGCTGATACTTCGCTGCTGGCCCAGCGGCTGGTGGATGTGTGGCGGTAAAATATCAAGCAGGGCATCTAGGTCGTCCGCGATTACTTTTTGCAAAGACGTCCTCCCCGTCTCGTTTATTGGTTTCCGGCAACGATATCCAGAAAGTACCTGTGTAGCCTGGTGTCTTCGGTCAGCTCCGGGTGAAAGGCGCAGGCCAGGAGCCTGTCCTGTCTGGCAGCTACACCGGTGCCATTGGCTAACTCGGCTATTATTTCCACCCCGCTGTTTGCCTGCTCGATTACCGGCGCTCGAATGAAAACACCGGGGAAAGGCTTTTCCCCCAGCACTGGTATCTTGAGTTCTGTCTCGAAGCTGTCTACCTGCCGCCCGAAGGCGTTGCGCCTGACCGTAATATCCATTAGACCCAGGGGGTCTATTTTCCCGTCGGGGTGTATGCTGCTGGCCAGGAGTATCAGCCCGGCGCAGGTCCCGAATAAGGGCCATCCGTGACGGACGAGACCCTTTATTTCGTCGGCCAAGTGGTAGTCCTGCATCAGCCGGCCAATAGAAGTGCTCTCGCCGCCGGGGATAATCAGGCCGTCCAGCCCTTCGAGCTGCCGGGGCAGACGGACCGGCACGGCAGCCACCTCCAGCTGGCTTAGTGTAGCAATGTGCTCGGCGAAGGCCCCCTGCGCCGCCAGGACTCCGATTTTTATACTAGATGAATATGTGCCCACAGCCCTGACACTCAAGCCGGTCACCATCCTCTGGGGGCCAGGAGTTCATCCGTCGGGATTTGCTTGATGTCGAGACCGGGCATGGCTTCGCCCAGGTTTTTGGAGACCTCGGCAATAATCTGCGGGTCCTGATAATGCGTGGTTGCCTTGACGATAGCCTGGGCCCGGGCCTCGGGGTTGCTGGACTTGAATATACCGGAGCCGACAAAGACGCCATCAGCGCCCAGTTGCATCATCAGGGCAGCGTCAGCCGGGGTAGCCCCCCCGCCGGCGGCAAAGTTGACCACGGGCAGGTTCCCGGTCTGATGGATTTCATTGACCAGTTCAAAGGGAGCCCCCATTTCCTTGGCCAGCGCCATTAGCTCATCCTGGGGGGTGCTGGCCAGTTTGCGGATGCCGTCCATTACCGCCCGCATGTGCCTGACGGCTTCCACGATATTGCCGGTGCCGGCTTCGCCCTTGGTCCGTATCATGGCGGCGCCTTCGCCGAGCCGCCGCAGGGCCTCCGCCAGGTCGCGGCAGCCGCAGACGAAGGGCACCTTGAAATCATGCTTCCAGACATGGTGGCTTTCATCGGCGGGGGGCAGCACCTCCGACTCATCTATATAGTCTATACCCAGCGCCTCTAACGCCTGTGCCTCGACAAAGTGGCCGATGCGACACTTGGCCATTACTGGTATTGAGACCGCCTCCATGATGGCCTCGATAACGGTCGGGTCAGCCATGCGGGCAACGCCGCCGGCTGCCCGAATGTCGGCGGGCACCCTTTCCAGGGCCATGACGGCGCAGGCCCCGGCGGCCTCGGCAATCTTGGCGTGCTCCGGGGTGACCACATCCATAATTACCCCGCCCTTGAGCATTTGCGCCAGACCGACTTTAACCTTCCAAGTACCGGTTTCCATGGATTATCGCCTCCCTATCCCCTCGCAGTAACACACTTATAGACGTATTCTACTATTGTTAATGTTGTTTCGCAAATCGTTGTTTACTCGTCCGGTTGCCACCTGCCTTCGGTGGTGGCTTCCTCAATTTTATAATACTCGGGCAGCTTTATCAGGCTCTGTATTTTTTCCATAACCTCACTCACATGAGGGGTTATCTTGCTATCTCCGGTCTTCATGAATCGCCGGTAATGGGCCAGAGTTGCTTCTACTGCCGGCACCATGGCCACCAGTGGGTCCAGTACTATCTGCAAGTCCAGCTCCTCGGCTACCTTTCGCGATACCCACTCCATTATGGGTATTTCTGGTATCTCCCGCCTGAGGACCTTCATTTCCTCGATGTCGGTGATATGGGGCGATATCATGTCGACGCCGGCCTCGACGAAGGCCTGGCAGCGCTTTATCGTCTCCTTTAAGGAACCGCCGACCATGTTCCTGGAGTCGGTGCGCGCTATTATGACGAAGTCAGGGTCGCTGCGTGCCTCGAGGGCGGCCTGGAGTTTCTCCAGAAATTCGTCCAGCGGCATGGCGTGTTTTATCCCCTTGTGGTAGTGGGCCCGCTTCGGGTATAGCTGGTCTTCGATGTGTATGGCCGAAACGCCGGCGAATTCAAACTCCCGGACACATCTCATGGTGTGTAGCGCGTCGCCAAAGCCAGCGTCGGCGTCCACAATCAGGGGTATCTTGATTACTTTAACTATCCGTACCGCGTTTTCCACCATCTCGGTCAGCGTGGTCATCGGTTCGGTGACGCCCAGGTGAGCGCCGGTTATCCAGCCCCCCATATAGCATACTTTGAAGCCAAGTGACTCGACAATCAGCGCGTTTAGCGGGTCCCAGGCACCGGGGGCGAGGACTGCCTCTCTTTTTTCAAGCATGGCGCGAAACGCTTTCCGGGTTTCCATCGTCTTTCTCTCCTTATTTTTCAATATTTGCTGGTAGTATGTCATACGTCCCCTATGTAAGCGGTCTCTTGACAGGGATACCGGGGCGGCGGGGGTATGTCCCGGCTGTCGGTGCTACCTTGTCAATTACTATCAGGTAGCGCTCGTCGCCCAGTTCCTCCAGTTCTACCCGCTTTATCTCCCGTAGGCTGCCCCCCAGCGACTTTATCGCCCCTGCCGCCTCGTCTATTTCCCGTGTGATAGCCCCTTTTTTCTGGGCGATGAAGCGGCCGCCGATAGCGCAAAAGGGCAGGGTTAGCTCGACAAGGGCCGGTAGCCGGGCCACGGCCCGGGAAAGGACTAGGTCGAATGCTTCCCGGTATCGGCTATCGTGGCCCACTGTTTCAGCACGGCCGATGACGATTTCGGTATTCTCCAGACCAAGCCTGTCCCGGATATGCTCCAGAAAGGCGGCTTTTTTCCGGGTCGCTTCCAGCAGCACCAGCCTTATTCCCGGCAGCAAGAGCTTGAGCGGTATCCCGGGCAGGCCGGCGCCGCTGCCGACATCAATGACACGGAGGCCGGTATCTGGTAGCGGCCGCGAGAAGGCGAGGGTAATGGTGAGGGAATCAAGAAAGTGCTTTACCGGCACTTCCTGAGGGTTAGTAATCCGGGTAAGGTTGATGCGCTTGTTCCAGGTGGTTAGCTCCCGATAATATATGGAGAACTGCTCAAGCTGTCCTGAACTGAGCGGAAACCCCAGTTTTATCGCACCGCTGGTGAGCTTTTCCATGCTAGCAAGCAATGCTGTTCCCTCTCTTTTGTATAGAGGATGGGACTGGAGTGAGTGCCGTATTAGACGATAATATTCAGTGCCGCCGGCAGCACGGAGAAGCGGGCCGGACTCTCTCCCAGAAACTCCCCGTCCGCTTGGAGAAATAGCGGTTGTCTGGGCTGTATGTAAATCTTTTTGGCCTTCTTCAGGGTCACCTTGGGGTGAGTGAGATGGGTGCCCCGGTAGATGCGGGGCAGCGACCAGAGGAGATCCGGCTTGCTTAAGTCATCAATTATTAGGACATCAAGAAGGCCGTCCCTGGGGTCGGCGTGCGGGGCGACCAGCATACTGCCGCCGCCGTATTTACCGTTGCTCATCATAACGGCGCAGACCTTTCTATTTTCTGTCTTGCCGTCCAGTTCCAGGGATACCTCCTGGTTCCGGTAGAGCATCAGTGTGCTGAGCAGTCCCATAAGGTAAGAAGCGACGCTGCCTAGAACTTTATATTTTTGCGTGGTAGCCCTGACTATTTCGGCGTCAAAACCTAGGCCGGCGAAATTAACGAAGAGCCGCCTGGCCATCTGGCCATTGTTCGCGTACTCAACCACACCAAGGTCAACGGTGAGCTTTTTTGGATTCAAGAGGCGCTGGCAGGACGCCTCGTGGTGGCGCGGTATGCCGATGGTACGGATATAGTCACCGCCGGTACCGGTGCCGACGATGCCCAGCGTGACGTCTGCGATGCTGCCGGAGTCATGGAGGCCGTTCACGATTTCGTTGATGGTGCCATCACCGCCCACGGACACTACCAGTTCATAGCCTTTCCGGGCCGCCGATTTGGCCAGCTCAATAGCATGACCCGGGGCTTCGGTTAAATCATGTTCGAAGCGCAGCCCGGCGCTCTTCAGAAAGCTCATTATCTGTGGCCATTTCTTGGCCGTTTTCCCGGCGCCGGCGGCCGGATTGACAATCAGTCTGGTATAGGGCAAAGGCGCTATCCTCCTGAGGTGAAGTTGTTAAAGACCATCGGCTTGCCTCATACTGGGGACATTATAGCATATCTGCCGTAAGATATTTCCGGCCATAGAGGAAAGGCCGAGCGAATCGCGCTGGTGCTGCCAGTATAGACAGGGTCGTGGTAGGCGTGTTACAATAATTGATTGAAAAACGAGAACGCACTTATCGCTGCCGACGTCTTTGCTACGCTTTCGGATCACAGACCGTGAGGGCAGGTAGTTCAGCTGGTTAGAACATCGCTCTGATAAAGCGGAGGTCGCTGGTTCGAGTCCAGCCCTGCCCACCATATTTCAAAGCTAAGAGGCTCTCATAATGGATTAACATAGTGGGGGCTTTATCATTTTTGCTAACGAATTGCTAACATGGCTAGCATTAAGAGCTGTAAGAAGGTACTTTGTGGCGATTGACAATACTTGAGGTGCGCTATATTTCCCGCTTGAAGGTTGAGTATGGAACCATGAGTAAAAAAGGAACAAATCTTTGAACCCTTATCTTATATCCAAAGGATAGCACAGTATATATGTTGATGTTGTTTATGCTGCCCCCTCCGCCTTTCTGGATTTCAGCATTTCGGCAAAGGTCTCCACTCTAGTTTTCAGAGCTTCAGCACTATAAATACGGTTATCGTAGTAATCCACCTCTAGAGATAGACAGGGCACCCCGGTTGTTTCCGTTACAAACTTCGGAATCAGGTGAGATGTCTCGGCCGATGGGCGGCAGTTAAACTGATAACCCCAGATACTGCCATCCAGCTTGAAGTCCTCAACTACCTCGGCCCACCGTTTGGCAAGTCCGTAACTGCTATGGAACATACCAACCTCCAATTGGACCTCAGCCCTTTTCTCACCGATAGTGGTGTAAGTGCTCTCTAGCGGCCGCATCCTGAGTGTGGCGCTATTAAACATTACCGGCATAGCCAGACCGGCGTTCTCTATCATTCTCGCTATGCTGGGATCAGTAAAAGAAGTTAGAAAGGTCATCACCCGCGGAGACCCTTTCGCTAATACACCGATGCCCGCACGTACCCTCTCTCTAACTTCTTTACTCAGGGTAGCTATGACCTCGGGCCCCTCGGTCACTGACCTTCCCGTGGAAGCAGTGATCAGTAACGTGGCTAACTCCGATGCTGCTATGCTGACTGGTTGGGGGTCGGCTTTCATTAGATCTGTTAACTCTCTCACCCTGACGCGCACCGCCTTATTAAAAGCCATCGCTTTTTCCCAAATATCAGGGGTTAAGTCCAGCCCTAAAATTTCCCTAGTCTTATCAATAAATTTATTCAGCTCTGCACCAAGAAACTTTACTCTCTCAGGCCGGTAATCGGGAAACTCACCCCACCTGGAATCCATAGAGCCATCGACGACAATTGCTGGTTGTCCATATCTTTCGCGGAGTAGCTCGTCGGTCTTCGACCCCATATCACAATAATAACTGGACATAATAACCATGTCCGGCACCGGTATTATTCCTTTCGCCATACCACCTACTCTGATTGTCTGGAGAGTACACAGCCCATGCCCCGGGGGGAGCCCATTCTGCTCACCGGCTTCCAAGACAGGGTCGAGTTTGTTAAATATTTGTCCCAAGCTATGGCACAGTACCGCGTCTGGACATGAACAATACACGTGTTCCGGTGCTGCTACCTTTATAGCCATGCCCGGTCCTGCTATGGTAGGGAAACCATAGTAGACCACCTTCTTACCCTCATCCCGACACAAAACCAGGTCAACAAGCTCCTTTATCCATAGCCCCAGTATCCTCCTCACTCCCAAAAGCTCTATATCATGATGCTGCCGGACCCAAGCCTCGGCATTCATCATGTCTTCGGGCCCCAGTTCCAGTTTCTGAAAAGCCTTCTCAATTCGAAGGCCTTCCTGTGTTATATCCCTATCGGTGAAACCACAGAGCTTAAGCAGCTCATCATAGTACTTAGCCATGACCTACCTCCTCAGGGTATCAATAAAAGCCTCGACACGGGTCCGCAATGTTTCTATTTCAGCAGAATCATAGTCGGACTCCACAATGAGTAGGGGAATACCTGCCCCCTTCTTTAATATATCGGGGAAATAATATGACTCTACCTTGTATGACTCCCGGTACATTAACTGATACCAGATAACACCGGCCACATCAAAGTCCTTAGCTAATTTGACCAGAAAGTCGAGCCTCTCTCTTCCTGGCCGGAACCAACCAGGGGGTACCCTCCTGGCGAAATGACAGTCAGCCAGAGCTGCCATCAGGTCGCCATCAAGATTCACACTTTCCCAGTAGGGTTTGATCCCCTCAGCAAATTCTTCAATGACAATAACTCCACCGGCCTTTTCTGTTAAATCGATGACTTTACTGTCACCTTGGGCAAGTGTTGAACCAGTTAACAGAATCCTGGGACCATCATGAGATGACACTACTGGCTCTTCCAGTTCCTTGACAACCGACTCTAGAACCTCCACCATGACCTGCTTGTCTGCCAGGAAGGAACCATGGCCCAGAGCTATAAAGTCCCGGCTGCTGATGGGCACCTTTCGAGACCTCCGTGCCAAGCTTATCTCTCTCAGTAGTTCCCTTTCTCTATTGCATAAATCAATCGCTTCCTTGAGTTTTATCTCGGTAATCTCAACTCCGGTAACTTCCTCAAGTTTGGCTTTAAGTCTGGTTATACCGTTTAGGTAGTATTTAAATGCCGGATCGTCCTTAGTGTGTGGAATACCAAAGGGGAAGATTTCAATTGCCGTGTTGTCGTCCAGAACATCCATCAATGCCCGACTGTGATTATCGGTAATCGGCATCACGAGAAGGTCTATGATGCTGTAGTAGGGATCATCCCCCGATATGCCATAGCCGATCTGGGCTCGCCAAAAAGTGTCTATCCAATGGCAAATGTATGCCCCGGCAAGCTCCACCATATCATGATTTCCACCTCGAATGAAGCCTATTGGTATTGCCCCACTGGCTAATACCAGCTCCTCTGGTAGAAATCCTCCCGGAGTGTAACCAATAATTTTGCGCCCCTCTTGCTTTGCCAAGTTCAAATCAAGGAGCCGGGTACTCAGATGATCCGACAGTCTATCCAGTGCTTCCATATGTTCACTCCTTCCGGCCATGATTATACCATCCCTACGCGTGAGCAGTCATCGGAAACATTGGTTTTTGTGTTTGCGGTCTATTGTTTGTATGTGAGGGGTTGTATTTTTTCTTTGTAACTTGTCAAAGGAAATGGGATATTGGGGCATGTCGGACGCAACTCATCGATTGCCTGATGTTTGACCGTGGCTTCTGATATATATTACTATAAGATGGTGTTTATTCGGTGCTACGTTACTTCCTCTCACTACAGTATCCCCTATATATTGTTACGTTGTTGAACGGGCGTTGTTTGATTGATTGCATTCTTTCCTTTATAGGGGCAGATCAATGGCAATCATACCGCCGTGACAAGTCTTATTGAAAAGATAGGGCGG
This sequence comes from Dehalococcoidia bacterium, assembly GCA_011191985.1. Classification (GTDB taxonomy): domain Bacteria; phylum Chloroflexota; class Dehalococcoidia; order Dehalococcoidales; family W111; genus W111. The sequence goes on along the minus strand of DUEU01000082.1, from coordinate 27,880 downwards.
CGTGAGGTTTCGGGATACATGGTAAAGATGAAGATATGGAACCGTTCATGGTTGGTAAAAAATAAATAAGGAGGGAAAGTAATGGACCTGAAATTAAAGGACAAGGTAGCCTTGGTAACCGGTAGCGGCAGCCAGATAGGTTACGGCAAGGCCATAGCGCTGACTCTGGCGGAAGAGGGGTGCGACATAATCGCCGCTGATATAGACCTCGAAGGCGCTAAAAAAACGGCGGCTGGCGTCGGAGCCCTGGGCCGTAAGGCGCTAGCGGTTAAGGTCGATGTCACCAACCGGGCTCAGGTTGACGACATGGTCAAGAAGGCACTGGAGAAGTTCGGCAAGATAGATATCCTGGTGAATAATGCTGGCGCCAGCATCCAGAAGCCTTTCATGGAGATGACCAAAGCGGATGTGGACTTTAACATTAATGTTAATCTTTACGGGCAGCTAAACGTCGCTCAGGCAGTACTACCGCACATGATATCGCGCCACTACGGCCGTATTATAAATTTCAGCGGGGGGCAGGGTTTGCCGACTATCTCTATGTATGGTGCGGCTAAAGCCGGGGTGGTTGCTTTCACCCAATCCCTGGCCAGGGAAGTGACTCACCTAGGGGTAATTGTCAACGCCGTTAATCCTGGGCTAGCCAAGACTGGTCTGACGGCCGATGCTCCTCCCGAGTTTCTTGACGATCTTATTCAGAATAAAACGTTATTAAAGAGGTTCTGCCAACCTGAGGAGCTGGCGCTGGTGGTGGCCTTTCTGGCATCCGACGTCTGTAGCTATATGGTGGGGCAATGCGTGAGTCTGGTAGACCCTTCATAGAGGGTTTAATAGCGGGACTATAATGCCTCTACCTACCAGAACCATGTCAACCAGTCTATGATGTTAAACGAGTGGGCTAAATAGCGTGGCTGGGAGGTCGTGAGGATATATTGGGGGAAAAAGAATTAGCGTCGGAAGCCGGGCATCAGAAGGAACCTTGCTAGGGCCGTTTAAGAATGCCCGTTATTCGGGGAAAATAAAAAACGCTCAGGAGGGAGCTATTATGTCTTTGCCATTAGAAGGAGTCAGAATCATAGACTGGACATCTGGTCAGTTTGGCCCTACGGCAACCTCAATGCTGGGTGACCTTGGTGCCGATGTTATTAAACTGGAAGGCCCGAACCGTATTGACCCTGGCCGCGACTTTCAGACCACCATGGGTAGGGCACAATCTGGGCTACCGGAGGGCCCCAATTACTTTTTTGAGAGCAATAACCGTAGTAAACGGGGCATTACCGTTGATTTAACCAAAGAAGAAGGACGGAAGATTGTCTATCGGCTGGTGGAGACGGCTGATGTCTTCGTAAACGGTTTTCGCAAGCCAGCGGCACTTAAACTGGGTTTGGACTACAAAACTTTATCTCAGTATAACCAGAGGCTTATCTATGCCTGGGGCAATGCGTTCGGGCCGGAAGGTCCGGATAGCGACAAGCCCGGTGTTGACTATGTGGTTCAGGCAAGGTCAGGTTTCATGGCTCTGGTAGGCGAACCCGAATCTCCACCCCTAGTCTCAGAGGGAGGATTAGCCGATACGACTGGCGGTGTATTTCTGGGCTATGCCATAGTTATCGCCCTCTTTACACGAGAGAGGCTCGGTATTGGTCAACAAGTCGATGTATCCATTCTGGGCAGTATGATGGCAGCTCAGGGAGGTAATGTTTCAGCGTTTACTATCCTCGGGAGCGAGATTGCCAAACATAAGAGGGCCACTGCCGGGAATCCGCTCTGGAACCACTATAAATGTGCCGATGGCAAATGGCTGGTTTTCGCCATGTTGTGGTCAGACAGGTGCTGGCCTGACTTCTGTCGAATAACGGGTATTGAACACCTGCAAAAAACCCCGAAATTCTCCTCTATGGAAGCACGTCGGGCTAATTCGGAAGAACTTGTCTCGATCCTAGATAGCATCTTTATCACCAGACCAAGGGATGAATGGATGAAAATCCTCGACAATGAGTCCTCAAGGGGGGCAGATATTATTTACTCGGTAGTTAATACTTTCTCTGACTTACCTGATGACCCTCAGGTCATTGCCAATGACTATATTACTACCTTTAAACATCCCGTACTCGGTGATATTAAAATGCTTGGGCTGCCATACAGGTTTCATAAGACCCCCGGGATTGTTGGCGGGAGTCAACACAGAGCGGCACCCCAGTTCGGAGAGCATAACGAGGAAATTCTGCTCGAGCTGGGATACACCCGGGACGAAATCATGAAATTCAAACAAGAAGCAGTGATTTAGTCTTGGCTAAGCCTTGAAGACACTAGTAGAGGACGACAATCTTCAGGACGTGTGTTATCATGTTGGTTTTCCACTGTCCTTTGTTGTGCTAAAAACCCACTGTATCTCTTGGAGTCCACCCGGTTTCCGAAATAAGATCCTCTCTGGAAATTATTTCTTCCATCATCTTGGTACGGTTGGTACCGGTAATTAAAGTAAAGTGCCACTGGTTATCTTCTTCCCACGAATACAGCTCATATCCTTTCATAGAATGGGTTAGTTTGTCTATTGCTGTTATCGAAAGCTTATTGATTAGTTTACCCGCCTGCTCTAGTGATTCTATTATTGCTACATTATTCCTGGGATCTTCTCCTATATAGAAAGATGAGGAGGGATAACCCAGCTCAAGTGTTATTATTTTAGGGTCATGCTTAAGCGGCTTCCAGATGGTAATCCCGTCAAATGATAGGGAAGATATCGGCGTCCAGAAAGCCCCCCAATATATTGGTGCCCTATCAACGCAAACTAAAAACGATTTCCCTTGGACCGGCACTTCAAGCTCAGAAATGCGTTTAAAGGCTTCGTCGGAAAGTTTTATCTCATGTGTTTGAGCATCATAGGTGATAACATCTTTGGTTGATATAATAGGCCGGTCAGCAATGTCTACATGGCTTAAGGCCTTCATCTGGGCAGGGGGAATATCTTCTTTTGTTAAATAGATGGCAAACCCTTCACCTTCTATGCCGGTACAACCGCAGAATATGAGAAGGATGCAAATCAGGGCAACGATGATTTTTTGAAAAGGTTTTATCACGATTCATCCCACCGGTACTTTCTTTTCTTTTGCTTTAGTTTTTCAAGACCACAACTGTAACAAAGTCCGTTATGACAGCATATAACCCCGCCGCATTCAGGGCAGTGCCACTTTTCTACTTCCTTTTCCAGGAACCTTTCGATGCCATTCTTTTTAATAAATTCAAGGTTCTCTATCATGCTCATATGGTAAAAGGCGCGATAGCGCTTGTCGAGAGTCTTTAAAAGCTTGCAGGGGAAATCGCGGCATTGATAACAGAATCGTACATTTCCTTTCCCAAGCAGTTCACACCTTTTTGCGTGGTAACAGTCCTTGCCGCGTGGTAAGCAGCCAGCACAGTACGTCTTCCCAAATCCCTTCTTCTTCAGGTCGTTTTCCATGGCTAAGTAGCTGGAACACACGCCACAGTTCATTCCACACGGAGCGATTAGTTCTTCTCTCATTTCGCAAAATCATATGAATAATAAACGGTCATAAACACTCCAGTGTTCTCACCTTAAGACCTTATATCTTAATAAAACTTGTCCTTTATCTAAACCTTCGCACGTCAGTAGTTCTAGATTTACATTTTGGACCTCGAAATTGAGATGGGCCAGTAACTTGTCTGATTTTGTGCCGACCAGAACCGGGGACACTAACAGGCTTATTTCATCAATAAGTCCCCGGCCAAGCAATAGTCCATTTAGTACAGGACCTGAATCTACCAGAACCGTCTTAATCCCATATTTTGTATTTAGAATATGAAGTGCCTTCTCATAGTCTGCATGCTCTTTCCCATTCACTAAATAGTCATAGTTTCTTTCGTTAAGATAGTCTATATAATCTCTGCTCGTCTGCTGTGAGATTAATACGATTACATCTTTGCAGAATTCAAAGCTTCGACATATATGCAGCAGACCTTGGGTGATACCCTTGGTATCAACAATAATCCAGTAGGGTAAAGCTGGATCCCTCGCCGGTTTAGTAAAGTCCGTTTCATTCTCCTGCGGTATTTCCCCACCATATATTTCAATCCCTGCCTTAATTGTGTTCGAGCCAATCAGGTTCGCATCCGCTTGGTACCTGCCGGCTATTTGATAGTGCAATTCCATATCAACATCAAAGTTTGTGAAGGAACCATCCAGGCTCACCGAATTGTGCATTATAATCTTGGGTATTGGCATTCTTCACATCCTTATCAATCTCTCTTACGTTTTGCCCGACCTGCCTTTTTTAAAGATAATTGGCGGGCAATTCCTATTGATATATTAGCCCATTCGTGTAGCCTAGTATCTTCCTCCAGTAACTCAGCCGGTACCTCCCAGTATGATATGCCATGCGGGAAAGGCTTACTTCCAGCTTGCTCATACATAGTGCGACTAGATTCATTAACCTTGAAATATAAGACGTCGTCGGCAATTAGGGCAAACATGAGACCCTCATGAAAGATTCCATACCCCCCGAACATAGCCCGGCTCGTCACGTAACCTAAAGGATCTAGTTTCTGCATTATAAACCGGAGGTATTCATTACTTACCTTCACCACAGCCTCTTGAAAGACTATTGATAATCATAACGTTCTTTCATATCGGTAATGTTAATTGACTATGGTATGTCTATAAATTCAGTAAATATTGGCCTCGTTCTACCAGACGTTCCCGAGAGTTAGGGTGAGTGAGAATAAGGAAATACTCCTTCTTAATACTATTAATAATTATTTGTGCCACCTCATCGGGTTCCATCAGATCACCCAGGTCGCTGTTACCGGTTGCTTCGGCCCCGGCCTCTACCTGATATTTTATATCGTTATCTTGTTGCCAGTCATCAGCAGCATGACGGATATTTGATTGAAAATTTGTAGAGACACCACCCGGGCAGAGCACTGAGACCATGATACCTTTGGGACGAAGGTAAGTATAAAGGCTCTCTGAGAAACCTAATACGCCGAATTTAGAAGTAATATAAGGGATAGTTTTCACTGCCAGCGAGGGCGAGCCCCAATCCGGTATGAGTCCAGCAATCGAAGAAGTATTGATAATATAACCGCTACCGCTTTTGAGCATAATCGGTAGAAAAGCATGAACGCCACGTATGATACCTAGTAAATTAATATTTAAAACCCATTCCCAATCAGCCAAGCTGATTTTTTCTACATCACCCTCTATCATTACTCCTGCGTTATTCATAAGAAGGTCAACCCTGCCGAAGGCCGAAAGAGTCTGAGCGGCTAAATTTTTTACGCTGGCATCTTGAGATACATCGCAGTGTACAATAAGCGCGCGACGGCCTAGGTTTTCTATTGCCTGACTTACCTCTTCCATTCTCGCGTCGTCTATGTCAGCGACAACAATGTCTGTTCCTAGTTTCGCCAAGGCCAGTGCCGTCGAGCGCCCGATACCACTCGCAGCCCCGGTTATGACGGCAACTGCGCCTTCAAACTCCATACTTGCCTCCCCAAAACCAGTTCAATGCTTACTTAGGGTCCTACGAATCATCCGTTATTATGTATTATGTGTACGATGGGGAGAACTGCAACAGCTTTACCCATCTCTGTTAGCTTCAGTATTTACATAAACATAACACACTTCAACGTTATTTCTATATCATACTCATTGCCTTAATTCGGTTGAAGGTAGCAGTCCCTAAAAAATGATGATGGTCGTACACACTACGGATATATCCCTCAATGGGTAACTCTTTCAGAGTTGCCCGTCCTCCCCAGACTTCGGCAGCGTGCCCAGCAACAAGTATGCCGAGCTCATGCATTACAGCATTACATAAGTTAAATCCCAACGGGCTGACTAGCTTTTTCCCAGACTTGACGGCTTGGTCATACTCCCATGCTGTCTTGTACACGAGTAATCTTGCTTGTTCTATATGAGTAAGCATATCCACGATTTTGGTCCCGACAGTTGGATGTTCAAAGATGGGTTTGCCTCCCTGGATTCTTGTTTTTGCATAATCCTTGGTGACCTCATAGATTTCCTGAGTTTTACCAAGCTGAACGCCTAAGCCCGGAAGCGAAAACGCCAAGCGGCCTTGGAATATATCGCCACCTTTGCCTTCCTCACCTACCAGATTACGCGCCGGTACCCTGACATTGTCAAAAAGAAGGTCTCCATTCAACCGCACTTTTGGTACTATGAATTCGTTAATTCTTGTGACGGAGAATCCCGGCGCGTCCCTAGGCACCAATAACAGGCTCATAGATTGGGACAGAGGTTTATTTTTATCTGTTCGGAGGTGGACCCAAAATAGGTCAGCTGAGGTATTTCCGCAGAAACATTTTTCCCCGTTTATGACGTATTCATCTCCATCTCTGTGTGCGAAAGTTTTCAAACCTGATCCCGGCTCATTATGTGGTAAGAGAGGATCATGTCCATGGTCAGGTTCGGTTATTATTTCGTGCATAAAGAAGGTGTAATCACTCTTTACCCGGTTAAAAATCTCATCTTGTTGTTCCTTATTGCCAACGGCAGCCAGGCTACCACACAATCTCCACATTGGTGTAAGTACAGCGCCCACGGGACCACCGTATTGCCCCAGAGTCTCTGAAACCAACACCTGGGTGAGTAAATCAGCGCCTCCACCTCCGTATTCCTCAGGAACAGTGAGTGTTCTTAACCCCAGGTCATGCATTTTCTTAATCAAATCCCAGGGCATACGGTCTTTTGGCTCCCTCTCGAGAAGTTCACGTAGAAATTCTGGGCTCACTTCTCGTTTACAAAAATCCTTTGCCAGTGCTGTAAGGGCCTTTTGTTCTTCATTTAACGCAAATTCCATTGATTACGGTTCTCCTTTTTAAAGCGATATCATGTATTGCGCACCACAGACGTCATATTTTTACGGAAATAGGGTCCAATCCCAATTCATGACCGTCTAGAAACGGGTCACTTTAGTCCCCATTGCTTCCGCCACCAAAACCGAAAGGTCGCATACTTCCAAACCTATTCCCTGTTTTCTTGCCGCTTTATCTATAATATTAAAGCAAGAGGTACAGGCCGTTACCATAGTGCCGGCAGCTTGCTTCCCCTCTGCCAATCTTTCCTTTCTATATCTCTGGTATAACCAATATTAAATGAATAGCTCAGGCAAACGTTGTCAGAGGTTGAGACTCTATCGGGCCCTACAATTTTCTCTAACGTACTTACTATTTCCACAGCAATACCCCCGTTACGATATTTCTATATCTATCGGGAATAAGGGAAGGATAATGATTCGAAAATGACTTCCCAAACTGGAAAGACTTTTAGGAAGAGGCCAGGTTTTTCAACAATACTAGAGCTTTAGGGCAATTCTAGCTCCCTCCTCGATAGCATCTATCGCCTGCCGGGGAGCGAGAGCGTCTCCAATAATATAAAGCTCGGGTACCCTCCTTTCCAGATTACCTTTCAAATTATTGACCGATTTCGTTCCCATGGCCAATACGATTGTATCGAACCCGTCAAGTTTCGATTCTTTACCAGCCTTATTAACAACGGCCCCGTCATCCAGAAACTTCACTACCGATGTCTCCGTCTCAATTTTAACACCGTAGTCCATTAGTCTCTCCATCAGGAAATACCGCACGTACAAGGGGACGTCTTGAGCTATCTCCGGTAACATTTCTATAAGAGTTACATTATGAAAATGCTCACCTAGGAAATCGGCTACCTCACAGCCGACCATACCTCCACCAACTATCAATACTCTGTTGCCAGCCTGTTTTTTCCCCTCTAAGATATCCCATGCGGTAACAACACGAACTCCCTTTACCCCGTCGATGTCGGGGATAAAAGGCTCCCCACCCGTAGCAATTATTATCGCATCCGGTTTTTCAGCCAGTATCTGGTCTAACGTTGCCGTGACTCCCATTTTAAATAACACACCATGTTTTTGGCACATGTGAGTGTAATAGGAAATGGCCCTGGCAATCTCCTGCTTAAATGGCGGAATGGCTGCTATACGAAATTGCCCACCGAGTGCTTTTTGCTTCTCGTACAAAGTAACCTGATGCCCGCAGGCCGCGGCAACCCAGGCCGCTTCAAGGCCACCAGGACCACCACCAACGATGATGACCTTCTTGCTTTTCGCGGCCGGTTTAATCTTCATTTCACCTTCTCGAGCGCAGAAAGGATTGACCAGACACGTCACCTTCAATTCGGCCAGCGGGTCGTCATGGAGCTCTAATAACCGCGCGCAACCCTGTAAACAGGCTATACAGGGGCAGATATCGTCCAGTTTTCCAGCAGCCACTTTATTTGGTAATTCAGGATCGGCCAACGATGACCTGCCCCAAGCGATTAAGTCTGCCTTACCGGTTTCAATGGCATCCTCAGCAAGCATCGGGTGGTTTATCCTGCCTACCGCTATCACCGGCACGGAGACCGCTTTCTTTATCTCCTCACCAAATGAAAGCAAAAAACCGGGCGGCATTGTCGCCGGGGCAATAATATAACGGCCGCTCACATTAACACTCACGGAGACATCAATAGCGTCTACCCCGGCCTCTACCAGCATGCGGGCTATTACCCGTGTCTCGTCTATTGTTCTACCACCGGGAACCTTTTCTTCGCCACTTATCCTGAACATAACTGGAAAAGATGAGCCAATTTTGCGGCGAACATTATGTATTATTTCTATAGGAAACTTCATTCTGTTCTGTAAACTACCACCAAATTCATCAATGCGTTTGTTGGAGTACACTGACATGAACTGGGCTATCAGATAACCATGGGCACCGTGGATCTCGACAGCGTCAAAACCAGCATCACAGGCGCGCACTGCGGCATCACCAAATTTCTCTATGAGCTCATGTACCTCTTCTGAGGACAACTCCCGCGGTGTTTCTCTAGCCACCGGGCAAGCAATAGGCGATGCCGAAACCGGCTGAGTTCCAATTATTTTTTTGGTTGTCTGACGACCGGCATGGCCTAGCTGAACTGCTATTTTTGCTCCATGCTTGTGCACTGCCTCGGTCAATTGTTTAAAACCAGCGACAAATTCGTCATTCCATATAGCAATATGGCGTGGTCCCGCCTTGCCCAGGGGGTCTATTGCCGTGAATTCAAAAATTAGCAGTCCCCACCCACCCTTAGCCCTGGCCACCCAGTAATCTATAACTGCCTGGTTAACAATTCCACCCCCGTTAGCCACCTCATTAGTTAGATCAAATCCCATCGGTGGCACAACAAAGCGATTGTCCAATTCCATACTACCCACTTTGATAGGTGAAAAAAGTTTCGGGAATTGCATGTTGGCCCTCCTTAAATTATTTTACCGCGCCAGAGAGACTTGTTTATCTAAATGGTAAGATGCACCGCGCCACTCTCTAAGAGAGAGGGTATCGGATCATAGCTAAATTCATTTAACCATTCAATCATCTGTTTGGAACTAGGATAATCAATAGACTCTTGTGTAGGAATTGTCTCAATTATACCGTATTCCTGCAAGTATTTTGTTGTATAATAAGAACAATTCGTACGTGGTGCAGTAGGAAATTATAAAGAAAGTTGAAAGCATAACGGGCTGCCCGGCCGTTAGAAGGCTGCCTGAGTATTCCAGAGAAGAACAAGGAAAGATTATTAAATTACCTTTGGTTCGGGTGTTTTACTTATAACCTGAAAATAGTAAGGATTATTAAAGGAGGGTAAGATAATGGCTCAAAAATTAGCAGGTAAATCAGCAGTGGTAACTGGCGGTGGAAGTGAAAATGGGATTGGTAAAGAAGTTGCGTTAGCCATGGCCGCCGAGGGAGCTAAGGTAGTAGTGAACGATATTACCAAGGATCCAGATGGCACTTGGGGAGCGGATCGTGTGGTTATGGAAATCAAACAAGCTGGGGGTACGGCTATTGCCAATTACGATAGTGTCGCTACAATGTCAGGCGGTGAGAATATCATCAAAACTGCCACCAGCAACTTCGGCCGCGTCGACATATTAGTTAATTGTGCGGGCAATTTTGTTTCCGGGCCAACTGTTGACTGTACTGAGGATGAATGGGATTTAATCATGGCTATCCACTTAAAAGGACTTTTCAGCTGTACCAGGGCTGCTATCAGAGAGATGCTAAAACAAAAAAGCGGTGGCAGAATCATTAATTTTACCTCTATTGCTGCCTTCCCACATGAATTAGGTCCGGAACCCGCTATAGCGTATGGCACTGCCAAAGCAGGGGTACTGGCTTTTACTAAGACGCTATCCCTGGAAATGGAAAAGTATGGCATAACCGTCAATGCTATATCACCCAATGCAGCCACTGTGCTTTTCCCGTTTCCTGAGATGTTTGGGGCTAAGCGTTATGGACCAGAATTTGTGGCACCAGTAATCGTCTTTCTGGCTACGGATGAAGCTAAAAGCGTAACCGGCCAGATTATTTATTCTGGCGGCGGAGACGTTGCCATACATGACCAACCAATGCAAATGCCAGAACCGCCAAGGTTCATTCAAAAGACGGGCAAATGGACTGTGGACGAACTAATAAAGATTATCCCCCCACTAATAAGCCCCGCTTAGTGCGGTAATGACTCAATAAGTGCTAACAGTATTGGGGGCAGGTCACCATAATGTACGGTAGGCAAGGTTCCCCCCTTTTGTGTTGGTCTTTTCCGGTAGCATATCGGCCGAGGCTACCCTGTTTCTGGTTACTTAAAGCCTCTTTAGCGACAACTCTTGTGAAAGCCTTCCCATATACTTGACTGGGAAAGGAAACGGCGAAAATTTGAAGTGACTCGGCGTGGGATTGTAAAATATGTTGAGTTAGTTCTGCATCCCCTCGATGCCTTCCTTCCAGGTTATTATCGCGAGCTATAGATGGCAAACAGAGACGTGACAAACAGGTGGTATGTACTTGGCCTAGCCGCGGCATCCCTTGCCCTTTCTTTTGCCATGCCGCAGATATGTGTATCGGTTCTGTTCAAAGAGATATCCCAGGAGTTGAGCCTGAGTCCGGTGGAAATAGGCGTGGTATGGGGTACCGTCCACCTGGCCGGTTTATTTGTTCTCTTCGTTGGTGGCTTGCTGACCGACCGGTACGGGGCTAAACGTATCTTGGTTATTACCTGTTTCCTGGCCGGGGTGGGCGGTGCCCTGAGAGGCGTCTCGGGGGACTTCTTTAGCCTGGTGGCCAGTACCTTCCTCTTTGGCTTCATGGTGTCAATAATGTTCGCCGGTGCTGTCAAGGCAGCGGCTATCTTGTTCTCTGGGCGGCAGTTTGGCACCGCTAATGGCATCATGGCCGCCGGCATGGGATTCGGGTTTACCCTGGGAGCTATGATCAGCGCTACTTTACTGTCACCGCTGCTCGGGGGTTGGCGAAATGTGTTTTTCTTTTATGGCGCGGTATCGGTCATTGTCAGTTTGCTCTGGCTCTTCACGGTTAAGGAAGCGGGTCAGTCCGGGGCATCTGGTTCTGGAAGTGGGTTATCTCTGCGCCAGACGGTAGCGCAGGTGCTGCCGGTCAAGTCCGTCTGGCTTATGGGCCTGGTTTTATTAGGCTTTGTGGGCTGCGTTCAGGGGATGTCGGGCTACTTACCGCTCTACCTGCGGGAAAGCGGCTGGACTGCGGCTGGTGCTGATGGTACTCTGGCCGCTTTTGCCGGGGTTGGTGCTATGGCCGCTATCCCGATAGCGGTATTATCTGACCGGATTGGGTTGCGGAAGGCCATCATCATCCCAGGGTTAGTAGTTATTATTACTGGCGTAGCCCTGTTGCCAGTGGCTAATATGGCTGACAGCGCTATAGTGTGGATTATAATGATAGCGATGGGTATCTTTCGCGATGCGAGCATGACGCTCTGCAATACCATGACCGTAGAGGCAGAGGGAGTCGGGCCGATATATTCCGGAACGGCCATTGGGCTCATGCATACTATTTCTCGCGTCGGTGCGGTCATTTCTCCTCCCCTTGGCAACAGTATGGTCATTATCAGTCCTGCCTCGCCCTTCCTTTTATGGGCGGCGTTTGGTCTTCTGGCGGTAGTCAGTCTATCTTTCGTTAAGGAGACAGGAAGGAGAAAGGTCCGGATACGCTGAAGGCACCAGCCCGGCTGCCTTCTTAATACGATTACAGGAGATGGTCATGAGTCAGGCGAGTATTACCAGATGTGGTGACACAGAATTTCGCTGGGGGGAGCGGACCTATGTTATGGGTATAATAAATGTATCCCCGGACTCGTTCTCCGGAGACGGCCTCATCAGCATTGAGGCGGCCGTAGCCCAGGCACGTCAATTTGTTAATCAGGGGGTCGATATCCTGGACATCGGCGGGGAGTCGACCCGTCCCGGCGCCGACCCGGTCCCGGTTGACGAAGAAATCCACCGGGTAGTCCCTGTAATAGAGCGCCTGGCGGGCGAAGTACCGGTCCCGTTGAGCGTAGATACCTATAAGTCCGCGGTGGCGCAGCGGGCACTTGAAGCCGGAGCAAACATGATAAATGACCAGTGGGGTTTGAAGAAGGACCGTCATCTTGCCGAGCTGGCTGCCGAGTGGGGTACCCCTTTAATACTGATGAGCAACCAGCGAGACAAAGGTGGTTATGACAGCGTTATCCAGCGGGATATTGCTTACTACGACGACCTGATGGCGGAAGTGACTTTGTCCCTGACCAGCAGTATCGAGCTTTCGCTGTCACTGGGGGTGCCCAGAGAGAATATTATCGTTGACCCTGGTATAGGCTTTGGCAAGTCGTGGCGGCAGGAACTGGAACTTATCCGCCGCCTGGATGAACTGAGAGGGCTGGGCTACCCGATTCTAATCGGGCCATCGCGCAAGTCCTTCATCAGCAAGGTGCTGGAGCTACCCACCGAGGAGCGTTTGGAGGGTACCGCGGCGGCAGTGGCTATTGGTATCGCCCGGGGCGCCGATATAGTCCGGGTACACGATGTGCTGCCGATGGTAAGGGTCTGTCGGATGAGCGATGCCATTGTTCGTTGGGCCTAAATTCAGAGCGAACGGTGCATAATCAGTCTTAATGCCCCAGAAGCGCCTCTATTCTCCTGACCATCGCGTCAGGATGAAATGGTTTGGTGATAAAAGCGTTGGCCCCCAGGCGCAGGGCATCATCATGGTTCCCATGGCTGGCACTGAAGGCGATAACCGGTAATTGGCTGAAAGCCCGTAACTGGCGGAGCACCTCAAAGCCGTCCATTCCCGGCATTATGATATCCAGCAGCATAATGTCCGGCTTCTTTGATTTGACCAGCTCCAGGGCTTCTTCACCAGAAGTTGTCGTGACGACCTCGAACCTGCGGAGTTTCAAATCTATTTCAATAAATCTCAGTACTCTCGGATTGTCATCGACCACCAGCACGAGTTTTTTCTTTTCTATGTCATTCATGAAAGTCACAAGACCTTAACCAGTGATGACATATCATATCTTAGCTCCCTGAAAGTAAATTAGTGACCATTATGGTCGTCCTCGTCCCCGAACCGCCACGTGATTTGCTTGTAATTATTACAGTTGCGGCATCTAAAAGTCATAAAATATAGAATAGATAATATTACGAAAGTATGACATTTTGGTCTAGCTGCGGTGGTTTAAGAATTCGGTAGCGGGTGATGACCTTATGCTTCACGGATGTGAGAAAATGTTAAATGTTTGACATTTCCAGGCGAGGACAAATATTATTTGGACGCAGTTAGTAATTACCGGACAGGACAGTGAAGCAATTTCGCGTGTTGGTAGTTGATGATGAGCCGCGCATAGTCAAGTTCCTAAAGCTGAAGCTGCAGGCATCAGGGTATGAAGTGCTGACGGCGAATAATGGGTTGGCAGCCCTGGAACAGGTGCGGTCACAGGAGCCGGACCTGCTTGTGCTTGATGTGGTCATGCCCGGCATGGACGGCTTTGAGACCCTAAAGCAGGTTCGCGCTATGTCCTCAGTGCCGGTCATCGTCCTCAGTGCTAAAGAAGCCAGCACCGACAAGATAAGGGGCCTGGAACTGGGTGCTGACGACTACCTGGCCAAGCCCTTCAGTCCTGACGAACTGGTGGCCCGGATTGAAGCTATCAAGCGGCGCCAGGTCCCCAGCCAGGACCGCAAGGTTATTGACTTCATCACTTTAGGAAAGCTCACCGTTAATCTCAAGAAACATCTCGTCGTCGTGGACGGGCAGGAAATACCGCTCACCCGAATCGAGTGGCTCTTGCTGAGCGAGCTTGCCCGACATGCCGGCAAGCTTATGCTGTACAGTGAACTGCTTACCAGGGTCTGGGGGCCGGAGTATCGCGACGACGTTCAGATATTGAGGACATGGGTCAGCCGACTCAGGAATAAGATAGAGAGAGACCCCGGTCATCAGGTAATTATCCGCACTGTGCCCAAGACGGGCTATATAATAGACCTACCGGCATCTGAAGAGATTCCCCGCTGAACCTGGCCGCTGGTAGTGGTGGGTGATGCTAATAGCTTATCATAGTCTCAAGACGCTCTAAAAGGGGCATATCCCGTGCCGGCAGCCGCCGGCATATTCTGTTCCAGGCTGCTAACGTCTGCCGCCGGATCAAAGTTTGTGTCTGCGGAGGCAATGGTGTGGGCTGCTCGTTGGAAAAGACTCGTTGGCGTCTCAATGATATGGCCGCCTTCGTCCCTGAGTGGATACCGGCGGTCCAGCACCTTTAGGGCGTTGATGCCTAATTTCAAATCACCGCGCACGCCGATAGTTCCCTTAAATCGATATAGTTTAATCATTAGTGTAATTACCGGGCAATAGAAAAGTCATAAAATGATGATAATAAAAATTACCAAAGTATGTCATTTTGCTGGCAATAATAAATGTCACAGTTTTGTAACTTTTTTAGTATTGATTTTATGACTGTTTTATGGTTTATCCGCTAAAGTGGAATCATATCAGGTGAGTCCGATAGAATCTGGAAGGGGGGTAATTTGATGGAGCCACAAAGGATTACTATTGATGAAGTGAAGATGAGGCTGGACAACGGCGAGTCAATACTTTTTATTGACACCCGGAATCCGCATGACTGGCGCGAATCAGAGGTAAAGTTACCGGGAGCACGGCGCATTCACTATAGTGAACTCGAACAGCATCTCGATGAGCTACCTCATAACCGTTTAATCGTCACTTACTGTACCTGACATCAGGAGGCATCCAGTGCCCGTGCGGCACAGATACTGATGGGAAATGGCTTCAAGAACGTGTACCCCCTGAAAGGCGGCTTTGATGCCTGGCGCGAGGCGGGCTATCCTTTGGAAGCAAAGTCTCATGATTGACGGCGACCTGCCGAAAATCGGGAACTACGTTGGGATTATACTATGATATTGGGGAGGTAGCTTGTGAAAGCAGCTTTAGACTTAATTGAACAAATTGTCGAGGAGCATAAGACAATCCGCCTAAGGCTACAGTCTATGGAGCAAATTGTCAATGATGCCGAAGCACTTCAGGGTTTTGAGGAAGCTCAAGAAGGCTTCATGCCCGGCCGGTTTGACCAGAAAGCGGGACTGGACAGGCTGGAAGAGCTGGTCAATTTGGTTGACCAGGGGCTTCAGGCACACTTTGACCGGGAAGAAACGGCGCTGCTGGCTGCTGTTGAGGAGCAGGGAGACCGGGAGCTTGCTTCGGCATTCCACTCCTTACTTTTGGAGCATGAAGACCTCAGAAACCGCCTTACTCACACCAAGAACCATATCTCTCAACTCACCGGTGGAGAGCTGCCTCGTCACCACTGGGAGGCAACCGCTTATGATATGCGCGCGCATATAACTCATACTCGCAAGCTGCTAGAGGCACACGCTGAGGTCGAGCAGGAACTGCTTCAGTCGTTGCGTCGCCGGCTTTTGGGCGAGAAAGAGGGATGACTCCATGCTGAATTACAGTGTCCGGTAAACGGAGGTAAGGCATGAAGGGATATGATGTTATTGTTATTGGGTCCGGCTCCGGGATGAATATCGTTGAGGAAGCCCTGGGCCAGGGTATGAGCGTCGCCCTGGTGGATAAAGGTCCCCTCGGCGGTACCTGTCCTAACCTGGGCTGCATACCCTCAAAGATGCTGATATTCGCTGCTGACAGGATAGCCGAGATACAGGAAGCCAAAAAACTGGGCATTGCCGCGGAGATAAAAAATGTTGACTTTGGCTTTATCATGGAGCGGATGAGAAAATTCGTACGTGAAAACCAGCAGCACATGAGACAAGGGCTTTCCCGTGCCAGGAACCTGGACTTCTTTGAAGGTGAAGGGCATTTTACCGGCGAATACACAATAGAAGTCAATGGCGAAGAAATCAAAGGCGATAAAATCTTTATTGCCTCAGGCTCACGTCCGCTGGTACCGCCAATAAAGGGCCTTGACAGCGTAGACTTCCTGACCAATGAGACAGTGCTGCAGCTAAAGGAAAGACCGGAGAGTCTGATAGTCATAGGCGGCGGCTATATTGCCGTGGAATACGGCCACTTTTTCGCCGCCATGGGCACCAGGGTGACTATACTGGAGATGGCCGACCGGCTTGTCCTGGCCGAGGAGCCGGAGATATCTGAGCTCCTGAAGAAGGAGTTGAGCCGACGCCTGGACGTATACACCGGTGTCCAGGCTGAGGCAGTAGAGGGGAATGGACGTGGTGTTACTGTCATTGTCAATGACTTAAAGGCTGGCACGAAAAAGGAGTTCACGGCGCAGGGAGTACTGGTGGCGGTAGGGCGCCGGTCCAATGCCGACCGGCTGGCGGTAGAGCAGACGGGTGTTGAGGTTGACCAAAGAGGTTTTATCAGGGTTAATGAGTACCTTGAAACTACCAAGAAGGACATCTTTGTGGTGGGAGACGCCAACGGTCAGCAGATGTTCACCCATTTGGCCAACAGAGAGGCAGTGCTGGCTGCTGATAATGCCATCCACGGCAGCCGAATCAAGATGGACTATGGCGCTGCTCCCCATGCTGTCTATTCCCATCCCCAGATTGCTTCCGTGGGACTGACCGAGGAGGCGGCCAGGAAAGCGCACCGGGTTCTGGTAGGCAGAGCCAAGTATTCGGATGTGGCCAAAGGCGAAGCCATGATGGAGGAAAACACCTTCGCCAAAGCTGTTGTGGAGGCAGATACTGGTAAGATACTGGGTTTTCACATCATTGGCCCATACGCGCCTATCCTTATACAGGAAGTGATAAATGCCATGGCCTCTGGCGGAAACATCGACCAGATACAGAACGGTCTGCACATTCATCCTGCCCTCCCTGAATTGATATTGAGGACGTTGAGCAACCTGGAGAATCCGTGACTTGAATCCCGTACCGTATCCGTTGAAGTGACCTTGATAGAAAAGAAAAATCGCACAAATAGTACCGATAATCATCACGAGGCTTTTACCGATTATCGCCGCCTGAAGGTTACCCTTGCCATCGTCCTGGGTGTCATGGTGGCTGAGATTATCGGCGGCGTTTTCAGTGGCAGCCTTGCCCTGCTTGGTGACGCCGGGCACATGCTCGTTGACGCGCTTGCCCTGGGGCTCAGTCTGTTGGCCATGACGCTGGCCCGCCGACCAGCAACAGCTACCAAGACCTTTGGCTATCACCGTTTCGAAATACTGGCTGCCCTGGCCAACGGTACTATCCTGATCTTGGTGTCTATTTATATTTTCTACGAGGCTTATCAGCGGTTTCTGGAGCCACCGGCAATAAGAACTCCGCTGATGCTTATAGTGGCCACCATCGGTTTATTGGCCAATCTTGGTGGATTAATACTGCTCAACAAGGCCAGCCATCGGAGCCTGAATGTAAAAGCGGCTTTCTGGCATATAATGGGCGATACCATATCTTCGGTCGGGGTAATTGTTGCCGGCGTCGTCATCTTGTTCACCGGCTGGTTTATTGCCGATGCTATCGCGGCGGTGGTTATCGGTGTCATCATATTGTGGGGGGCAGCGAGGATTGTCAGCGAGTCAGCGGATGTCCTGCTGGAGGCGGTTCCCAGACATATGGCGGTAGGCACGGTAATCGATACTATCAGAAATGTTCCAGGGGTAAATGAAGTGCATGATATCCACATCTGGACGATCACCTCCGGTATTTATGCCCTGAGCGCTCACCTGGTGATTGATGACCAGATGGTAAGCGGAAGTGTTGAAATTGTACGGACGGTCCGGCATGAGCTGGCCCAGCGCTACAACATCAGCCACACGACGCTACAGCTTGAATGCGAGAGCTGCCCCACCGGTCTCGTTTGCGAGATAGACCAGCATGATAGCTCAGGGGGCAAGACAGCATAGCTGCCTGAGCTCGCCCCTTCCTTCTCCTTGGCATAAAAACCTTTGAGTCGTTGTGCTAGGCAATCACTTTTTTACAGCGCGGCCTATCGTACCTCCGAACTCCCGGCATTTGGCCAGGTCATCGGGTTTCGGCTGCCATTTAGCCCGGATGCCTTCAGCGACCACCGGTATCTTGCTCTGGGCCAGATGCTCTTCAATGATTTTCACCGACTCCCCGCTCCAGCCGTAGCAGCCAAAGGCGGCGCCAATCTTATTCTGGAACCTCAGACCCTTAAGGTCTTCCAGTATCGGGGCTATGGTGGGCAGCAGACCCTGGTTAAAGGTTGGCGAACCGATAATGATAGCCTTTGTTTTAAAGATTTCAGTTACGACGTCATTCCTGTCCGTGGTCGGCATATAGAATGTCTTGTAGGGAACATTCTCGGCCGCCAGCCCTTCGCCAATAGCTTCCGCCATGTGTCGGGTGCCATCCCACATGGAATCGTAAAGAATGACGGCTGTTTTCTCTGGAACCTGGGTCGCCCACTCTTGATATTTCTTCACAATCTGGAGAGGTTCCTTCCGCCATATAATGCCGTGGCTGGGCGCAATCATGTTAACCGGCAATTTCAGTGCCAGCACCTCTTCTATCTTTTTCGAGACCATGCTGCTGAATGGGGTGAGGATGTTGGCATAATACTTCAGTGCTTCCTCATAGAGTTCCTGCTTGTTTACCTCGTCGTTGAAACGAAATGCATTAGCGTAGTGCTGGCCGAAAGCATCGTTGGGCATGAGGATATTATCACTAGTCAGGTAAGTGAACATGCTATCCGGCCAGTGCAGCATGGGCGCCTCGACAAAGACAAGCTCTTTCTTACCGATGCCGACCTTATCCCCAGTTTTTACTGTCTGGAAATTCCAGGGCTGGTGGAAGTGCCCCTCCACGCTATCCAGACCTCTCTTGGAGACAATCACCGTCGCCTTGGGAGCATGACGCATCACTGCTGGCAAAGCGCCGGAGTGGTCGGTCTCGGCATGATTGGCGACCACAATGTCAATCTTGGCCGGGTCGATGATTTCATGAATGTTCTCAATAAGCTGCTCCTGAAAAGGTCCCCAGACCGTGTCCACGAGCACGGTCTTCTCATCGGTAATGAGGTAGGCATTGTATGAAGAGCCACGGTGTGTGGTCAGTTCATAACCGTGAAAGTGCCTCAGTGCCCAGTCGACCACGCCTACCCAGTAGACTCCTTTCGTTAGTTCGACTATCATTTTAGCCTCCTTTCATAAAATACCAGCAAAGGCATGGCTGAACCCCCACCATACTCTCACCATTAAATTCTAGACAGCAATCGATGAAAAAGTTATAAAATGGGAGCGGAAAAAATTACAAAACTATGACATTTCGATCTAACTGTCGCCGTGACCACGAGCTTTCATTCGGAGGATAACCTGAGAAAAAGGCCCCGGATTATCTGTTCAAGGAATTGACGGATTACAAGCGAGTCTTGCATTCTATTGGTTCAACGGCTCCGACCACTGCCCGGTTGGGTTCACGATTTCGCAAACAGACTGACTTATTGATTTCTATCTGCTGAGTTGTATTATTCCCCTTTCGTTCACACAATTAAATTATGTTCAAAAAGAGTTTAATTGGTTAAGACACTGAAAAACAGTCCTCGCCGTATGGATTGGTGATGGTAACTGGGACATCGGTCTGTAACCCATTGACTCAGGAAGTTCAGCTATGACTTTATCGGTAATATCCGAAAGTGATTGTTGCCCACTCGTAGAAGCTACATGACCTACCACTTCAACTATCATTTTGGCTGTCTCCTGAGAATCAAGAAGAAATTGCCTTACTTCCTCACCACGCCTTATCGGGAAACGTGGCAAATTCAGCCCCCGGTACTGGTGCGCACACAGCAGAAGCCGGGGAGATATTTCTAGTAATCGCTCTACCGATTTTCGATATGCCGGAAAGTCGTCAATAATGGGAAGGCTACCTTCCGAACCATACAAACCTGACACTGAATCTCCGGTGAATATCATGCCCTCTTTCTCCCAATAGAAGCCGACCGAGCCAGCGGTGTGGCCGGGAAGATGTATAACCCGTAATTCAATACCATCGCCAATGTCAATAAGATCATTATCTTCCAATTGTTGGTCTATTTGGTCTACGTTTATTTCGGCTCCTTGCCAATCCATGAAAGCAGCCTTTGCTTGTTCAAGGTACTCCGAGCCTTTTAGCGCCTCGATTACCGGCGCGTCCCACTTGTCAAAAGAGCCCCGATGGTCTTTCACGAAAAACGCGTCATCCCGGTGAATCAATATTTTGGCGCCGGAAACAGCTTTTATGGCAGCATCTCCCCCGGCGTGGTCTATATGCCAGTGGGTATTGAGGATCAGATCGATATCATCCAGTGCCAAATCCAGAGCCCTGAGCGTCGTATATATGCCACCTTTGTGCGCATCTGGAGGGCCGGTATCTATAATAGCGTTCTTCTGTCCCCGGATAAGGTAGACATTAACTTCATCTTGAACTTTATCCCACCAGATGCTAATCTGGGTTACTTTTGGATGTATTTCCATGATTATCCTCCCTAGTCTAATTTCGGGTGCTGGCTTGATGCCAATTGCTCCCTCAGCTTTCTTAAGTGCCCTTGTATTATCAGTTACGCACGCTTGCTCTCGGTCTAACCTCTATGGCCTCCTTGGGACAGACCTGTATACACGTTCCACAGGGCAGACACTTCTCGTTATCTATGAATATAGTATCATTATGGAGGGAAATAGCCAGGCACTGCCCGATATGCAGACAGCGCTTGCAGAGATTACAGCGGTCTTCCCGGACAGTAAGCCAGTAGTCCTCCTTGAGCTTTACCTCGTGCTGAGGCAAAATTTGCTTCAGGGCCAACCCGCGAAAGTCCTCGATAGAAGAATAGCCTTCCTCCTCCATGAAACGCTCCAGCCCCTTATTTATTTTATCAATGGTGCGGAATCCCTGGAGGTGAATAGCAGTACATATTTGTACGGCACTAGCGCCCCACATAATCATCTTGACCACATCCATCCAGCTGCTGATACCACCGCAGCCGATAACAGGTATGCTTACCTTACGCGACACGTGTGCTACAGCGTAGCAGGCCACCGGGAAGATAGCCTGCCCGGTTAAGCAGGTCCAGGTAAGATTCTCCAGCGTTTGAGATACCGGCCGGACGCCATTTCTGATGTCTATTGGCGGGGCAGCCGGTAGAGCATTCATAATAGTGATGGCATCGGCACCAGCCTCTTCGCAGGCTTGAGCCAGCAGACCAAGGTCCGCGGTTACCGCGGTAAGCTTTACGATTAATGGAACGTTTATCGCCTCCTTAACTGCTCTGATAGCGGGCGCCATACGGTCCGGGAAAGGGGCCATGAACACCTCCGGGGGAACGTCAACGAACGGATGAGAAGCATTGAATTCTATGGCGTCAGCGCCGGCCGCCTCCAGCTTCGTGGCGGTCTCTATCCACTTTTGGTTATCCCTGCCTCCTCCGGCGGCACTGCCAATTATCATCATGCCGGTACCCTGCCGCTTTATTTCCTGAATAACACCGGCTATTTCCGGGCCGGTAGGCCTGCGGTCCCCCGGACATACTATACTCTTTCCCCCGGGTAACACCGTTACATCTGGCCTGAAGTTCCTCGGAACTTCTGTAGCGATTGAGAATGAGACAGACTTGATGCTAGCGCCACCGGCCCCGTGGTTCTCAGCCTTCTGTAACAACTCCACATTCCGGGTAAGAAAGCCAGACGATACTATGACCGGGCTGGTGAGTCTGTAGCCCAGTAAAGTCTGCTCTATCCTCCTTGGCTTCATCACTTCCCCTCCTTTGAGGTGACTCGATATGGCCGAGTAGGGTTACGTTCTGAACCTTTCCTTATTCGGAGTCGCCGGATAGCAGTACTCTTTTAACCAGGGTCTTTACAATCTCGACTTTGTAAGAATTCTTGCTTAGTGGTCTGGCACCGGCGACCGATGCTTCTGCCGCAGAATTGGCCGTGGTTTCGTTGATGACTTTGCCCTTGGCTGCCTGTTCAGCCGCTGTTGCCCGCAGGGGTGCCGAGGCCACTCCCCCGAGGGCGATGCTCGATTCATGGCAGACGCCGTCAGTGACCTTGATAACTGCGGCGACACTTACGATACCGAAGTCAACGGGCTTTCTCAGGGCAAATTTAATATACTCCTGCCGAGCGCTGGCTGGAGGTTCCGGGACCTGGATTTCGGTCAGTATTTCATTGTCCTTCAGGTCATTTCCCAACGGCTGATAAAATGCCGATACCAGGACCGTCCTTTCACCCTGCGGCCCCCTGATTTTAACGGTTGCCTCCAGGGCAACCAGGGCCACGGCCGTATCTGATGGGCAGACCGCGAAACACTTCTTAGCTTCCATGATAGCATGGTACCGGTTATCACCTTTTACGGCGGCACACGGGCCATTACCCTTCCGCAGGCACATGATGCGTCCGCCGAGTTGGTGGGGATATCGGTAGTACCAGCAGCGTGTATCCTGGGCCAGGTTGCCCCCAATAGTACCCATATTGCGTATCTGAGGGTTGGCCACGGTCTTAGCTGCCTTAGCGAGAGCCCGGTACTTGTTATTAACAACGGGGTTATCGGCAATAGTCGACAGCCTGGCCAGAGCCCCTATCTTCAGACCGTCCTTGTCTTCCCGTATGTAGTCCAGGCCGCTAAGCGTCTTTATATTGATCAAAGCCTGGGGATATTCAGGAAGAATTCGGTCTTTAAGAACGCTGAGTATATCCGTACCGCCGGCGATTACCTTTGCCTTGCCTTTATAGTCCTTTAGTGTGGATATCGCTCCTTCAATGGTTGGCACGCTTACGTGTTGAAAGGACTTCACTTTTCATCACCTCCTCGTATCTTGCCCAGAGCCGCCAGGACCTTGTCCGGGGTTATGGGATAAGAGTGCAATCTGGTGCCGATGGCATTTGACACCGCCATAAGTACGGCAGAAGGACCGGGAGCGGTGGCGATTTCACCGATGCCGATGGCCCCGAAACGATGGCTGGGGAAAGGCGTTTCTAGGATCACGTTTTGCATTTCGGGGAGCTCAGCGAAAGTGCGCCATTTATAGTCGACCATATTGGCGGTCAATAGCCGCCCCGTATTCGTATCCAGGACCGATTCTTCTATCAGGGCGCTGTCTATCCCCGCCGACCCGAGGCAGCCGTTAAGCTGGTTCTCAAGCATATAAGGGTCTATTATTTGACCGACGTCGGTGGCACTAACGACGCGAAGTAAATCGACCTTACCGGTCTCGGTGTCAACTTCAACTTCAACGAATGTCATCATGAAGTTGGGCAGGGTAAAGTCGGCTTCGAAGCGCCCGAACCCCAGCACCGTGCTGTCAACGCCCATACCCCGCCGCCACTGAATGCGATTTTCCGGGTTCCCTCTGATAAACAGCATGCCATCCTCGGTCTCCAGGTCTTCCGGTTTTGCATTGAGCGCATGGGCCGAAAGAGCGAATAATTTTTGCTTGGCATCTTCAGCAGCGGCGATGGCGGCGCTGCCAATAGCGTAGGTTCCCCGGGAACCGGCCGGGCCGAACTCATACGGGCTTATCCTGGTATCCGAGTCGGTAATATTGATGTGCTCAAGGGGTAGCTGTAGCACTTCGGCAACCATCTTGCACAGACAGCTTCTTTGCCCGGTGCCATGTTCGCATATAGAGGAATAAATCGTGGCAGTGCCGTCCGGGTCTAGGCGAACATATGCCTCGGAGGTATCCTCGCCGGTATCACCGTTACCGTGTACGCCGACGCCAACCCCTCTTCTTTTAGAACCATCCACAGAGGTCGGTTTGAGCCATCCCCGCCACTTTTTTGACCATCGGAACGCCTCGGCGCCTTTGTCCATAGCCTTAGAATATTCAGCACCGCGGTAAACATACCAGTTACTGTCTCGCCAGTAATAGCCATCACCGGGCCGGATATAGTTCTTCTTAAAGAACTCAAACGGATCGATATCAAGTTTTTCCATAGCCTCGGTGACAATCGGCAGTAGGGCGCACTTGAGTTCCTGACCGCCAAATCCCCGGACAATACCGGAAGCACAGCGATTGGTGCAGATGACTTTTGGCCTGAGATCCCAGTTGTTACATCTCAGGGCGAGTTGTACCTCGCCGCAGCCGACGGCGACCATGCCCTGTGTTGCACTGGAGTAGTAACCAGTGTTGATGAGCCAATCACCCGATATCGCCGTTATCGTCCCGTCCTTTTTCATACCAACCCGGCCGTGGATGCGAGAGCCCAGACGCAGGGCAAAAGTGTTAAGGTGTTCTTCCTTGCTCAAACACACCCTTACTGGTCTCCCCGTTACCCTGGCCAGTATTGCTGAATAGAGAACGACGGGCAGGGACATTCCCTTGGAGCCGTAGCTGCCACCACATGGCCCTCCATAGGCGTTTACCTTTATTTTTCTCCCCAGCGTATAGTAGACAGAGAGCCGGTCCAGGTAGGCCCCCTGTCCCGATACCCAGACATTCAGCGTATCGGGTCCGTCCCAGGAGGCTATCGCGCCCGGTGGTTCGTATGGCAGGGGGTTGGGAATGTTTTCAAAGGCATATGTTCCTTCGCTGATGATTTCCGCTTCCTGAAAGCCCTGGTCCACATCACCCATTATCACTTCCTGAAGGAGTTCAGGGCCGAAGAAGGGCAAACCGCGGGGCAGGATATTGCCAGGGAACTGCTCGTATAGCTGTGGGGCATCAGGCTTTATCGCTTCTTCCACGTCGTATACGGCCGGTAGTTGTTCATATTCAACATCGATCAGGTTGCATGCCTCGGCGGCTATCTCCTCGGTCTCGGCGGCGACCAACGCCACCGCGTCCCCGACGAAGCGCACTTTACTGTCGAGCATGGGCAAATGAGGTGGCACGCCGGCCTTCCACTTAGGGACATCGTGGTGGGTGAGTACTGCCCTGACACCGGGTAACCGCGCCGCTTTACTGGTATCGATATTCTTGATGTTGGCATGAGGGTGCGGACTCCGCAGAACTTTCCCCCAGAGCAGGCCGTGCTGCTTTATATCACCCACGAACTTGGCATGTCCGGTAACAATTTCTACCGCATCCTTGCGTGGCGCGGGCTTGCCGATGAATCGATACTTTTTCGCCATTCCACTCACCTCCCCCGCTCGACTACGTCCATGACTGCCTCAATGACGTGGTAGTGGCTGATACACCGGCAGTAGTGGCCGGAAAGCGATTCTTTGACTTCTTGTTCCGTCGGGGACTGGTTTTTATGCAGTAGTGCCTTGGTACTCATAATAATTCCCGGCGTGCAGTAGCCGCATTGAAAGGCGGTGTGGTCAACGAAAGACTGCTGAATGGGATCCAGTGCCCCCGTTATCGGGTCGGCCAGTCCCTCAATGGTGGTAATACTTTTACCATCACACTCAACGGTCAGCATCAAGCATGAGAGGACGGCTTTCCCATCAATTATTACCGTACAGGCTCCACACGCGCCGTTGTCACAGCCTATTTTTGTCCCCGTCAGGTTCAGCGTTTCCCTGAGGGTGTGGGCCAGGGTATGTACTGGATCAACCTCGCCGTGCCTATTGCCGATTCTGAGCTCGTATGCCTCACCGTTCACCGTAAGCTCAATAAACTCCTTCTCGATCACACTGCCAGATTCTGTAATTATCTTGGGAAGAGTGGCCTTGATTCTGGGGATATCATTTTCAACTCCTTTATTTTGCGGCATATTTCCTCCTTACTGCTTTTCAGCCTCTTTGAACTCGGTGCTGCATTGTCTGGGGTGAGTTAAGTATAATTTAATCCGATTTTCTATTTCAATGCATAAGATAAGACTTCTCAAAGCAAAACCACCGAACCAGAGAAGATGTTGTGTGGATAGTGACTGACCGCATGGTAAATTGGATGATGTTGAACTAGGATGCGGGATGCCAGAGACTTGTTTGCGCAGGTCAACCGGTTAACAAAAGGCCAGACTGTGCAGTCCAACGTGATTTGTACTGAAGGATAGGGGAAATAAAAAGGTCCGCCAATTCTCAGACTTGAAGTCCACGCGTAAGACTACCATTTAAAAAAGGAACTATTTTCGCTTTTTCTACCATTTCTTGTCTGTGCCTTTCCTCTCGTGCTTTACTGATGATCTTTATAATCTAGATGTTCTCTAGCCTTACATAATCTCGCTATTAGTTACGAAAGACCAACAGACATTGTGCTATACTGTCGACACAGGATCTCAATCTTTTTAATAAGATTAATTTGTGTTGTTCTTAATAGGCTTCAGCAGTACTCCGTTGCCTTCAACGTCCTCTAAATCAAACCACCACTTTTTACTGTAATTGGGTTTTCCATATCCCATTAAGTCATCTCCTCGGATGGCGATACGTCGCGCGAGTGAAGAGTTCCTTACTGCCCAGCCTACAGCCCGGTGGAGAGGAGAATAGGGTTTGTTCCATGGGCAGACCTTTAAGCAAGTGCCACAACCAGAGCCATTTTGGTTTCCCACCCGCATTTTAGTACACTTCTCAACATCGAGTGGCCATTTCTCGTATCCGTTATGCATCTCCTTACCACTGTCGCTTAAAGCACCTCCAAGGCATTCCCGGGCGCATTTCTTGCAGCTAGAGCAGAAGTCCTGGAGTCCGAAGTCTATCGGTCTATCGGGAACGAGAGGAAGATCGGTGGTTACGACTGCCGCCTTGAAGCGAGGCCCCAAGAATGGATTAATGATGCAATCACCTATTCTTGACATTTCTCCTAAGCCTGCCCAGAGAAGTATCGGGGGGACCACAACCTGATAGTTTGCTGCATAATGAGCTCTCGCTGGATAGCCGAGCCTGCGGATATACTCAGCAAGGATTATAGCAATGAAACCAGAGTTGGTATAAGCAAGCATACTCATAGAATTGCTTATCCAGTCATGGCCGGTAAACGCCTGGGCAGTTCTCCAGTCCTGATCAACCAGAATGGCAATTGCATATTTATGATTCAGCTCTACAGGTATTCCGTCTGACTCTGGATTTCGGAAATCAAAATTATGTGAGTATATGGCATAGGACGGCAACTCGCAAATACCGACTGCATCAGCTCGCAGGAAATAGACAGCTTCCTTAATGTGGACAGACAATACCTTAGGATCATCCTGAATTGGCGCTTTCTGTTTAGCTGCGACTCCATCGACGAGATTTCGTATCATGAGCCCTATCCATGCCTCCGCACCAGACAAAGGGTGTTTGGTCACAAAACGACCTACCTCCTTTTGATAGGTTTGGCCGTAGGAACCCCTGCGAGCTTTCATAAAACCCGCATCACGCTCTTTTACTCTCTTAATTTGACCGTCGTCAATGAATGTGGTGGGGCGATCGACCCGCCTCAGCTTATTCACAGGAAAAGGATCAAGATTTCGTTTGTGGTAGCCGCTCACGTATGTACCTCCCATTTTATATGGTGAATAACACTAATCGATACATTATGTTAAAATTCGATATTGACATTTTTGATTAGGCTCTAAACTTCTTCACGAGTAAGTGTATTATTCTGTCAAAATCCACTGATTGGGTTGTATATTGCTTTTAGGCACCCTATTTCAGGTTTTATAATAGTATAGCAA
>DUEU01000081.1 GCA_011191985.1 Dehalococcoidia bacterium | reverse complement strand
CTGAGAGGGCAAAATCGGACGGAGTGGATATAGTTCTGGAGCCCTGGGAGGACATGATACACGTATGGCACCTGTTTGCCGCCAGGCTACCGGAGGGGCAGCAGGCAATTGACCGCATCGGTGAATTCGTGCAAAAACATACCGCATGAGGCAGTAAGGGCATCGCTATTTATGCACAGTAATCAAAAAGCAGGCGCTATAATCGTCGCCGCCGGGGAGAGTCGGCGGATGGGCGGCACCGATAAGGCCTTCGCCCAGCTGGGCGGAAAACCGGTACTGGCCCGGGTGATTGAAACCTTCAACCGCTGCCAGTCCATCGGTCAGATTGTGGTGGTGGTCAATGCCAGTAAAATAAATGAATGCCGACAGATGGTTAACGAGCAGGGGTGGGCTGATACAACCGATATCTGTGTCGGCGGTGAAAGGCGCCAGGACTCGGTGGCCGCCGGTCTTGACCGCCTGAAAGACTGCGGCTGGGTAGTCGTCCACGATGGCGCCCGGCCGCTGGTAACCGAAGAGCTAATCAAGCGCGGCCTGGCTGAGGTCCAGGAGACTGGGGCAGCTATAGCCGCCGTGCCGGTCACCGACACCATTAAGACAGCCGGCGATGACCGCATAGTCCGAGAGACACTGCCCCGCAGCAGCCTGTGGGCAGCACAGACGCCTCAGGTATTCCGCTGTGAAACCATCAAGGAGGCCTACCGCCAGCCGACCGCCGAGGTTACCGACGATGCTGCCATCGTGGAGCGCCTGGGGTATAAGGTCAAACTCTACCCAGGCTCTTATGATAATATAAAGATAACCACCCCTGAAGACCTGGCGCTGGCCGA
The DNA here is from genome assembly GCA_011191985.1 of Dehalococcoidia bacterium. Lineage (GTDB taxonomy): Bacteria > Chloroflexota > Dehalococcoidia > Dehalococcoidales > W111 > W111. The sequence goes on along the minus strand of DUEU01000081.1, from coordinate 46,815 downwards.
GGTCCTGGTAAATAAGTATGGAAAATAAGTGGCGCATCGGAACTGGTTTTGATACCCACCCCCTGGTCAAGGGACGGAAGCTTGTCATCGGGGGGGTGGAGATACCCTTCAACAAGGGGCTTGACGGCTGGAGTGACGCTGACGTTCTTGTCCACGCCATCATGGACGCCCTTTTGGGGGCAGCCGCCATGGGTGACATCGGCCAGCACTTCCCACCAGGCGAACCACGCTACAAAGATATCTCCAGTCTGGACCTGCTGAAAGAGGTCAATGACAAGCTCGCGGCACAAAACTGGGGCATAGTCAATATCGACAGCACGGTTATCACCGAGGAGCCGAAGCTGGCCGGATTCATCGACCAGATGCGGCTCAAGCTAAGCCAGACCCTCAGTATCGAGACGGGGCAGGTAAGCGTCAAGGCTAGCACATCATCCAAGCTCGGCTGTATCGGTAAAGGAAATGGCATCGAAGCCAGAGCGGTAGCCTTAATTGAGAAAAGGAGCTAGCATGAGAGTATCCAACACCCTGTCGGGCAAGAAAGAAGAGTTCACGCCTCAAGATGACGAGGTAAAAATGTACGTCTGTGGGGTCACCCCCTATGATGACGCCCACATCGGTCATGCCATGAGCTACATCATCTTCGATTTTATCCGGCGCTATCTCCGGTTCCGCGGCTACAAGGTGAAGTACGTGCAGAACGTCACCGACATTGACGATAAGATTATCAACCGGGCCAACGAGCGCGGTATCTCTCCCCGCGAGCTGGCCGAGCAATATACCAGCAGTTTCCATGAAGATATGGAAACCCTTAATATCATGCCGCCCGACGTGGAACCAAGGGCCACCGAGATGATTCCCGATATCATCAAGGTAGTCGAAGGGCTGGTAGAAAAGGGTTATGCCTATGCCGCCGGGGGCAGTGTCTACTTCCGGGTAAGGAATGATGCCGACTACGGCCAACTCTCCCACCGCAGCCTAGAGTCCATGATGGCCGGGGCCCGTATCGAGGTCGGCGAGGAGAAAGAGCACCCGATGGACTTCGTCCTGTGGAAGGCATCAAAACCGGGGGAGCCTGCCTGGGACAGTCCCTGGGGGCAGGGCCGGCCAGGCTGGCACATCGAGTGCAGCGCCATGTCCCTGAAATACCTAGGGGAGACCCTAGACATCCACGGCGGCGGCCAGGACTTAATCTTCCCCCACCATGAGAACGAGATTGCCCAGTCGGAGAGTTTTACCGGCGTCAAGCCGTTCGTCAGGTACTGGCTGCATAACGGACTGCTGCAGCTTGGCCAGGAAAAGATGAGCAAGTCCCTGGGCAACCTGATAACCATCAAGGAAGCGCTGGCCAAATACAGCGCCGATGCCATACGCATCTTCGTCCTCAGCTCGCACTACCGCAGTCCCCTTACCTACTCTGAGGAAGCGCTGGAGGCGGCAGAGAGGGGAGCCGAGAGACTACAGCTGGCAGCTCGAAGGAAATTTGCAGGAGAAAAGACAGACAAACAGATAGATATTGAGGCTTATCGAAGCAAGTTTATCGAAGCCATGGAAGACGATTTTAATACCCCACAAGCTCTCGCTGCCCTGTTTGATTTGACTTGGGACATCAATAAACTGAGTGATGAAGGTTACTTTGTTTTAGATGCTCAGCAATTTCTTTTAGAGCTAGCTGATATATTGGGCCTTGTAGTTTCAGAAGAACAATCATTTGAAGCTAAACTTAAGGTCGAAAGTATTGTAGCTAGTTTACCAATACTAGATAAGAACAGGGATATCCGCATTATTTTGTTCAAGCAGCTTAGCGAGCAATTCGAGCAGAGTTCATTTCCTGCACTAGTAAAAGTGGCAAGTACTACCCAGGAATATGCTCTTCATGTGGCCACTATTCATGAGCATATTGCTAAATCTGCTAAATATGAAGATATAAAGGGTACTTTGAGGGCCTTATCAAACACTGCCGCTGCCAATATAGGTTCATATAGTGAATTGCGAGTACAACTTAGGCAAGTCAAACAGTGGCAATCTGCCGACGAGATACGGGCGAAAATGGGTGAGCTCGGCATAATCCTTGAGGACACTCCGAACGGAACGGTCGTGAGATATAAAACCCAGCTACAGTCTTAACGGTGCGCCAAAGAGGGGCTTCGCCTATTTTATGTAAAACTAATCTTCTTTTTTGAAGGAGGTTACACCAACAGGGTGTCCAAGAGGGGCAAGGCCCCTCTCTCAAAATCCTCCCCCTCTCCTTGATAGGAGAGGGGGACACAGGGGGTGAGGTAGATAACAAATCCATCTTTTCTCTTTTATCTATTCCCACCCGCCACCCTCGAAAAGAGATACCCGAAGCAATATTAGTAATATGTCTAAAGGGGGTGAGGTAGATAACCATGTGGCAGAATATAGCCTTTATCCTGATTGGTGTCGGCATACTGGTCTTAATCGGCTGGGCAGTCCAGGGCTTCTTCATGGATAGTGAGATTCCCCTGCTTATCAGAATAGCGGTCGGCGCCATTGGCGCCGGGGTCCTGGTACTCATCGGGGTCGCCATAAAAGACCGGCTAGCCAAGGCAAAAACCGAGGACTTCAAGGGAGTAGATAAATGATTATTACCACCTCAGAGCAAGTTCAGGGCAGGACAATCGCCAAGACCATCGGCCTGGCTAAGGGCAGCACCATCCGCGCCCGGCACCTGGGCAAGGACATCATGGCCGGGTTCCGGGGCATGGTCGGCGGCGAGATAACCGAGTATACCAAGATGATGGCCGAAGCCAGGGAAGAATCTCTACAGAGAATGATAGCGGATGCCGAGCAGCAGGGGGCAAATGCCATCGTCGGCCTTAGGTTTACCACCTCGATGATAATGCAGAACGCCGCCGAAGTGCTGGCCTACGGGACCGCCGTGGTGCTGGAGTAGCTACCGCCCGGTCAGCAGTGACCACAGGGCACGCCAAGGCCTGATTTTCAGCCACCCCACCGGCAGTTGCAGCTCTACCCGGTCGCTCGCTGGATAGGCGTTTATCTCGTCAAGTTTCGGCTTCAAGTGCGGCAGCTGCTCCTCGAGGCTGCCGTCAGCCAGCAACTCATCGAGGCGGTGGGTCATCTCCCATGCCGCCTGAAGGCGCTTTTCCCCGGCCTCAGCCAATTTCTGCGGAATGTTGCCATATCTGGCTTTCAGGCGGACAAGACGCAGCATCGCCTCGTAGGTAATCTCGACAATCTGGTGCCGCGTCAGCCAATCCGTCTCATAGTTCAGGGAATATTTCCAGCTCGGTGAAAGCAGCGCCTGGCGGTGCTCTTCCAGCGTCCGAAATAGGACATGGTAGCCATGGCGCTCCGGCTCTTCAAAGCCAAGGCTGGCCGGATCAAGGAAAGGCGACAGCGGCGCCAGAAACAGGGAAAGCCGCTTATCCCCCTCGAATTTCTGGAGCAAGTACTCACAGTAATCAACGTTGTCCATCACCGACTGCGGGGTCTGCCGGGGCAAACCTATCATGAAGAATACGTCCAGCCGCCCGCAGCCGGCGTCCAGGGCATCGCCAAGGGTCTGTTCCAGGTCTTCACTGGAATAGTGCCGGCCAGCCGCCCGCCTGACCTTGGGGTCATGGGACTCGGGGGAAATCTCCAGGCAGAACCGGGGGCAGGACAGGCCCATCTGCCGTATCAGCTCCGTGGGGGCCGGATTAAACAGCTCCAGCACGAACTGGTTCTTCATCCGGCTGCTCCGCAGCAAATTCAGAACCTGGTAAGCATAGTCGTCGCCAGCCTGGCGCAGGTCGCCGAGGATGAAGATAGGGCCACGGCTAAAACGGCCAATCTGCCGGACATCTTTGACCACCGCTTCCGGTGAGCGGAAGGCGACTCTGTCCCGATTGTAGAACTGGCGGTAGGCAGCCGCCGAGCCGCCGCAGATGACACAACTCTCGGTACAACCACGGCAGGTAAAGGCAGCGGTAATCGGATATTCCTTCCAGTTACCGAACGGGGTATAGCTAACAAGGTCACGGTACCTCAGCACCGAACGCACTACATTAGTATAATGACTGACCATGACGCCACCGAGGTCGGCAGGGACATGGGAGAAGGGGTTTTCCCTCACCGTACCCCGGCTATCCCGCCAGACAAGGTTCGGCACGGAGGCGGGTTCCATCCGCTCTTTTAGGCAGACCATTAGCTGGCGCAGGGGCTCTTCAGTAGAGTCCCCCCGCATTACATAGTCAACTTCCGGGTACTGCATCAGCTCCCGGTAGAAGTAAGACGAGGATAGCCCACCAAATATCACCTTCGATTGGGGGTGGTGCTGTTTCACCAGCCTGGCCACCTCGACGGCGCCGTGGGCATGAACCAGCCAGTGCAGGTCAACGCCGAACAGCGGCGCCCTCAGGCGCTTGATAAATGCCCCGGCATCGAAGCGGCGGTTATTCAGCATGCGCACGGCAAGATTGGCGATACGCACCCGGTAGCCGGCCCGCTCCAGGTAATCGGCAATGCTGGCAAAGCCGATAGGATACATCTCGAAGACACTGGACGACGGTATCTGGTCACTGACCGGCCCGCACAGGATCGCCTTCTGCCGGAAGTCATAGACACTCGGCGCATGAAGCAGGACTAGGTCAGCGTAAGACATGCCAACTAACTCTCTTTCTCATTTAATCGCCCGATGAATTGCCACTGCCCCGAACAGAATGGGCTGAATAGACACTTCACTGAATCCGGCCTCAATCAGCACCCCCCTGAGTTCATCAGTAGCATAAAAATGGGCCGCCGACTCGGCAAAGTAATGATAGGCGCCCCTATTACCGGACAGCAGATAACCGACCGGGTAGACGAACCAGTGTAAATACCGGTGGTACAGCTTCCGTACCAGTTTATTCTCCGGCTGGCTCGTCTCCACGATGACGAATTTGCCACCGGCCCGCAGCACTCTCAGCACCTCGGCCAGGTGCCGCTGCATCAGCGGGTTCTTATAGGTCAGGTTGCGAAAGGCAAAGGATATTCCAACACAGTCAAGGGAGCCATCAGGAAAGGGGAGGCTGGCGGCATTGCCAGAGATAAGCGAGAGGCTACCCCCCGGAACCAACGTCCCGGCCTTTCTGGCGGCCAACGCCAGCATGGGACGGCTGTAATCAATACCGGCCAGTGCCAGACGGTTCTTTGCCTGACGGGCCAGCTCTATCTCCAGGTCTCCGGTACCGCAGCACAGGTCAAGCACCCTCTCCGGCCACGAGGCCAGGCACTCTCTGGCAGCGCGGCGACGCCACTTCCTGTCCAGACCCCAGGTCACGATACGGTTAATCAGGTCATAGCGCGGCGGCACCGCGGTAAACATATCATGAAGGGGACGGCCCGGGACCGCCCGGTGGGCACGACCAATCATAGCGGCCATATCCTCAGAAAATCCCGCCCAGAATGTAACCGATGCCGAGCAGCAACTGGGTTATTAGTATAACCATTACGTTATCAGCCATCGCCGGCACCAACCGGTCCATCTCCTGGGGCCGCCGGGCACCCTTGATTGCCCTGACAGCGAAGGGAATCGTGGCCAGGGCGATTAAGGACCACCACGGCATGATAGTGAGAACAGCCGCGACGACTATCCAGAGATAAACTATTACCGTGAGGACCGAGTAGACAATACCAGCCTTCTCTCTGCCCATGGTAATCGGCAGAGTCCGGCGGCCTGCCTGGCGGTCGGCCTCGGTATCCGGAAACTCATTCAGGAGAAGCAGGTTATGCACCAGAATACCGGAGGGTATGGCGGCAATAACCGCCGGCCAGGTATACTCACCAGTCTGAACGAAATAGGCCCCGAGAACCGGCAGCGTCCCCATGCCCAGGCCAGGCGACCACTCGGGCCACTTCACCCGGAGTATGAACGGGGTATAGAGAAGGATACACGCGGCCGCCACCACCAGTAACGGCAGCAGGAGCCAACCCTTGATAACCACGAAATAGACACCTATCGGTACGGCCAGTATTAGAGCGCCCAGCCCTAGCCACAAGACCTGCTTGGGCGACAGCAGCGATGCCGGCAGGATGCCGCTGCCGCCACTGAAGGGTGTCCGTTTGGTATTCAGGTCTATCCCGCTGCGGTAGTCAAAGTAATCGTTAAGAACGTTGACGCTAATGTGGGCCAGCAGGAGACCCACGAAGGCCAGAACAGCATGGCCGAGGTGAAAGGCACCATCATACCAGGCGATAGCGGCCCCCAGAAAGGCCAGCACCACAGAAAGCAACAGGAACTGCGGCCGCGTCTCCAAAAACCATATCTTCAACTTCATTAATGTTATTCCTGGCTACGGCCGGGCACCTTTTTCACCCTTATCTCGCCGCCTACCTCCACCTCCAGAAAGGCATGGGCACTGCCCCCTTTAAGGGATATCTCCAGATACCCGCTGCTACCGATAAGGGCCAGCAGACCCTTGCCCTCGGCATATGTGCGGCTCAGCCCCGAGATGGCATGACGGCCAATCTCAATATTCAGCGGCCCCGCCGTCTCCGGCAGGTCGTCGCCCCGGATATCGGTAATCAGGTTACCAAAGCCATCGATGTGGAGAACGTGCCCCAGAACCGAGCCATCCAATGCCTGATGGGGGCGGGGCAGCGGCAGCATGGTGACCGAGGTTATTGCCTTGCCAAAGTTAATGGGGGGAAATCCCAGGGACAAGAAGGCTGCCACCGGCGCAAAGATGTCCCGGCCATGGAAGGTAGGACTGACCGGCGTCCGCCAAAACCGGGGCTCGGTGAGGACCACTGCCTCTACCTCCGGCCGGACCTTTGTCTGCCGGACATCGCTATCATCGGTTACCGGCTGGCCGGTAAAATGCTCAATAACATAGCTCAAAACGCCGTTATCCGGGGCCACAAAATCGGCCAGGGGCGTCCTCAAGATAATGGCCTGCCGTTCCGTGCCGACGCCGGGGTCAACCACCACCAGGTGGATTGTCTTCTTGGGGAAAAAAAGGTAGGCGGTACTCAAGACGAAGGCTGCCTGAGAGATATTCTGGGGCTTGATATTATGGCAGATATCAACCACATTCACTTCCGGGTTGATATCAAGTATTGCCCCCTTCATTGCGGCCACATAGCCGTCACTCAAGCCAAAATCAGTAGTTATGGTTATTATGCCAGCCATACCAACCTTACCACCGCCTATCAGTTATATAATCATAAGAGTCGCCAGCGAAACGGCAACGAACAGGGCCACCAGGACAATAGTCAGGCGGTACAGCGTTTTTTCCACACCCCGCCGACTGCGATAGACACTGTCCGCCTGGCCAAAGATACCTCCCAGACCACCACCCCGCACCTGCACCAGAATGGCCAGTATCAACGCTACCGATATCACTATCTGCACCACATTTAAGTAGATATCCATTTTAACCTTCCTCAAGCCTCTTTTTCAGCAGCTCGTTTACCAGGTTCGGATTGGCCCGACCCCGGGTGGCTTTCATCACCTGACCGACGAGGAACTTCAGCGCCGTTGCCTTACCGGCCTTATAATCGGCCACCGCCTGGCTATTGTTATCTATCGCCCTGATGACCTCCGCCGCTATCACCTCGTTATCACTTATCTGGCTCAGCCCCCGCTCCTTGATAATCTCATCAGGCTCTTTACCAGTCTGGTAAATCTCCTCCAGCACGGACTTGGCCGTGGCGACGTTAATAGTATTACTCTGGGTGATTTGTATTAGCTTGGACAGTCGCTCCGGACCAACCCTTTCTCTATACTGCTCAATCTCAATATTGTCGGCATTCATTATGCGGCTGACCTCGCCCAGAATCCACTTGCTCACCTCTTTAGCCGACAGCTGGTCGTTTACTTTGAGAACATCTTCAAAGTATTCAGCCATCGCATTGGAGGCGACAAGCAGGCCGGCATCGTATAACGGTAGTTTGTACTCACTGATAAACCTTTCCCGTCTGGCATCAGGTAATTCGGGGAGTTGCGACCTAATTTCCTCCACCCACTCCTTACTCAGCACCAGCGGGGGCAGGTCCGGCTCAGGGAAGTAGCGGTAGTCGTGGGCATACTCCTTGCTGCGCTGGGAAACGGTCTTACCCGCCTCCTCCACCCAGCCCCTTGTCTCCTGAACCAGCCGCTTCCCCTCTTCGGCCCGCTGCCGCTGCCGTTTCGCTTCGTACTCCAGTGCCCGGTAGACCGCCCGGAAGCTGTTCATGTTCTTGACCTCTACCTTGGCCAGCGTCTCAGTGCTACCCTCAGGGCGGATACTGATGTTGGCGTCACAGCGGAAGCTCCCTTCCTCCATGTTGCCGGTAGACACGCCAAGGTACTGGAGGATACCGTGCAGCTTGACCAAGTACTGCCGGGCCTCCTCGGCAGAACTTATATCCGGCTCGCCGACTATCTCCATAAGTGGCACCCCGGAGCGGTTAACGTCCACCAAGCTGTAGGACCCGTCGCCGGCAGCAGTGCGATGAAGCAGTTTGGCAACATCCTCTTCAAGGTGAACACGGGTTATGCCCACTCTTTTCGGCTTGCCATCGATTTCCAGAGTCAAATAACCACCCTGCCCAATTGGCGCATCGTACTGGGATATCTGATAGCCCTTCATCAGGTCGGGATAGGGATAGTTCTTCCGGTCAAACTTGGTATATCCCGGGATAGTACAGTTCAGGGCCAGCGCTGTCATTATGGTATATTTAATCGCCTGCCGGTTTATCACCGGTAGCACCCCGGGCATCCCCAAACACACCGGGCAGACATGCGTATTGGGCGCAGCACCGGCATAATCAGCGCTGCAACGACAGAACATCTTACTCCTGGTGAGCAGTTGGGCATGCACCTCCAGCCCGATAACCGTCTCGTAGTTCATAAACTGGCCACCACTCGGCCTATTTAGTATAGCAACATCGGTGCTGGCTGACAAATTAATCGGTACTTAATAAACAGCTTTCGGTATGCTATAATTTCATAGTCTGGGGATATAGCTCAGCTGGGAGAGCGCCGCGTTCGCATCGCGGAGGTCGGGGGTTCGAATCCCCCTATCTCCACTTTCAACACTAGGCATTGAGCCTCTCCATCGGCTCGCTGCGGTGAATTTATGCGGGCTGCGTTGACGGGATTGACAGCAAGCCTTCCAATAACCTAACATAGCCACAGTAATTCATATGTGAGCTGACAACTAATATATCATTTTACTCTATTTATAACTTGGGTAAGGAGGCTTGTTGCAGTTTACTTATCTTCTGGTCTCCACTATACTTACCGGCATCGCCTTTCTCGCTAACGGCGGAGCGCTGTTTCTGGTCCTGTCACGGGGGAGGCAGAACTATCATTACCTTTTTGCCGCCGTCCTAGCCGCCTATGCTATATCGAGCCTCAGTATATTTCTCCTTATTATTAGAAACAGCCACCCTGACGAGCTAACTGTCTATTTCTCGGTAAACCTGACAGCTGTATTCTTAAGTGTCCCCTGTATATACCACTTTACCTGCCGTTATCTCAACCAGCCGAGAAAGAAGTCCTTAGTTTTTGCCTGGGCTTATACGGCAATTATCACTATTATTACCGCCTCTGGCCTGATTTTTGGGTTTGGGCCAACGGAGTTTATCCGCGCTGACTGGGGCACTTATTTAGCGTTCTCCGGCGGGGCTATGGGACCTATTTCTCACATAGGCTTTATAGGCGTCCTCCTCGTTTTTATCTGGTCGGCATGCTGGTTCCTGTTCCGCGCCCGCCGGCGGGAAACATCACCTTTAGCCCGGCGCCACATGCAGTACATCCTTATCAGCTTTCTGGCAATATCCTGTCTTTTCCTGTCAATATTAATCATGCCCACCCAGCTCGAAGTTAGCTGGCTAATATATCCAATCCGCACACTGCTCATCGCCGCTTTCGGGGCATTAATCGGGATAGCCATCGTCAAAGAGCGCCTGTTTGACATTACCGTCGTTGTAAAGAAGACAACCCTGTATTCAATATTCCTGGCGATTATCGTCTTTGTCTTCAGCTTCTCCGAGCACCTGCTGGCTAGCTATGTCGGGGAATTCTTCGGCGAGCACTCCATATTTATTCACATGATATCCATAGCCGTGGCTATTGCCATACTCATGCCGGTTCGGCAAAAGATAGAGCGTGCAATTGAACGTCTATTTGCCAAGAAAACGGTTGAGTTCTAAAAGCCTGCCAGGGCTTCAGCTCAAAGGTGAGCTGAAGCGTACTTCTCTTACAAGTTACTTACCCGCAATAGTCCCTTATTCACGAAGGGCACAACTGGTGAGCCCGAACCTGAATCCATTATTTGTGTAGCCGGAATATTCAACTCCCTAGCCAGGATATTGACCACGCGCGGACCACAGAAACCTCCCTGGCAGCGTCCCATACCGGCCCTGGTCATGTACTTGACGCCGGCTACTGTTCTGGCCCCCCGTTTGATCGCTTCCACTATTTCGCCCTCGGTTATCGTCTCGCAGCGACAGACAACGTGGCCGTAGCGAGAATCTTTGTTAATAAGACTGCTGCGTTCGCTTTCCGAAAGTTCACGGAAGCGAGGTATCGCCTCACGAAAGGGGTTGAAGTCTGACTTGGTGGTCAGTTCCAGGCCGGCATCGCCAAGCAGCCCCACTACGTATCTGGCTATGGGCAGGGAAGACGCTATGCCAGGTAACCTGACGGCTACGTTTATGAACCGTGGATTGGTACTGCAGGGTTCAATAATGTTCTCCTCTGGATCTCGAGCATTGAAAACGCGCATACCCACAAAAGTATGGATTACATCTTTTTCTGATAACTCAGGTATGTACCTTTTCGCCACAAGGAGGTTCTGCATAGCCTCGCCGGGGTAGGCTCCCATATCATATCTATCACGGGGTATGCTGTATACCCCTGGGCTTAGCATTAAGTTGCCGTCCAGTGTAGGAACGCCGATGGGTGCCTTGCCCGGGACCGGTGGTCGGCTGAGAAAGGTGTGGAATAATCCGCCAGCGCGCCTGTCTGTAACTATAATCAAATTTCTGGCGAAGGTAAGATCCCAGTCGCGCGCCCCGCCCATGTCGGCCACCACGTCGGCAAGCATCCCGGCCGCGTTGACGACGAAACGTGTCTTGATCGGGCCCTGGCTGGTTTCTACTATCTGGTACCCGTTTTTCTGGAGCACGCCGGTAACCTCGGCGCTCGACATGAACCTGATACCATTTTGCCTGGCATTTTCGGCTTGGGCTATGGCTAACTCGTAAGGGGAGACCTGCATCATGTCTCCCTCGCTGTACAAACCGGCAACGACATCCTTCGTCAGATGCGGCTCCATTTCAAGGCACGTTCTTCTGTCTGCCCATCTTGGCGTCGCATACCTAACACCGATACCCTCGGCGGTCTTCACCAGAGACTCCAGAATTTTAACTTCCTCTTTATTGAGAGCTGGCGTTAAAGTTACTAGTTTACGATGTCTAACATCCAACTCTTCAAATCGCTGAGATGCCATGTCAAAACCCTGCTCTAACCACTTGGTCTTCTGGCTATCAGGGTCATAAAGAGGAGCATCGGGTGCCATTATGCTTTTTAGAACAAAGGACATGAGCATTGCGAAGCCGGTGTAGACCATTCCGCCAGAAGCTTTGGTTTGTGCTTGGATGCCTTCACCTCCACCTTTTTCGACCACGACGGCATCCACTTTGTACCGCGAAAGCTCTCGCGCTATGGTTGTGCCGGTGATACCGGCGCCGATAATAACGACATCAGCTTCCCGCTGCTTTACCATTATTATTCCTCCCATATCTTTGTTACTTCTTCCTGGCAATAAAAGTTTATAGGCTTTTGTTGGTGCCACTAGACCTTTTGCACTACATTGCGCTCAGGAAAAGTAAAAGCTCTAGCTGGTTAGCTATACAGGGGTATTCGAGTCTGTGACCGGCTGCTCGTAATAGCGGCCGTGAGACAAGCTGGCAGGTGCTGACTAAACCGACCGCTCGGCTTCCTTTCAGAACAGTATTTTAACAGAAGCAAATTCGCGGAATCAAGGTATTTGAAAAAAACTGTCTAATAGGTCAGTATCTTTTATGTAGGCAGGTCACTGGCATAATCGGCATTTGGAAATTTGCCGCCATGATAGCCATACCTTTATCGCTCCATAGAAAATCGACTAAGGCAATGGCCAGTTGCTGGCGGGGGAAGTTCTTTCGTCTACTGCGTAGACTATAGGGCTACCCTTGTTAGACTTGGCCTAGCTCTGCCAACCACTGGCTAGGGCATTTACTCCGCCCGATAGACTAGGCAAGCATTCAGGTTTGGGCTTTGCCATATTCAACTGTTAAGGTGCTTTTGTGTTTACAGCTTGATTATTGAATAAAAAGATATTTGGTGAAATCAGAGGAAGCAATTGCATCCTCTACCCCCGGGATTAAGCGCCCTTTATTATCTGAAAGCAATTAAGTAACAACCGCGGCTTTGACTATGTTTGAAAACTTAACTAATTGTGGGTAATCACCCGGAGGAGATGATGTTTTTGAGAGATAAAGAGGCCCTCCTATGCGAAGAAGGGTGGGAGCTACTACACTAACTCAGACAAATACAGCCAAGTCAAAGATATTGATTGACCAATGGCAAAAGGAGTACAATCATGTTCGGCCGCATAGTATACTGTGATCCCGTCCCCCTGCTCCTTAAGCCATTATGCAGAAAATACAAACTTAAAAGTTGGGCCAAATTGTCGGGGCAGGTCACGTGAGCGGTAAAAAGGAGGTAATGGTAAATGACCAAAGAGTCACCCGCTGGTTATAACGGTAGAATCCTAAGAGTGAACCTCTCTAACAAAAGTACGACTGCGGAGGCAATTGATGAACTATTCTGCAGGCGATATATAGGAGGCGCTGGATTCATCACCTATTACCTATGGAAGGAATTGAGGCCAGGAGTTGATGCTTTAGCTCCCGATAATAAGCTGATTTTTGCTCTGGGGCCAATATCAGGTCTACAGCTACCAGGTGCCGCTCGCCACTGTATTGGTGCCAAATCCCCCCTAACCGGCGGTATTGCTAAAGCTGAGGCTGGCGGTTTCTGGGCGGCTGAGCTAAAGCGTGCCGGGTATGATGCCATTATTGTCGAGGGAAGAGCTGAGACACCAGTCTACCTGTGGATCCAGGATGGCGAAGCGAGTATAAGAGATGCAAACCACCTCTGGGGTAAAGAGACAAAGGAGACAGAGGCTGCCATAAGAGCGGAGTTGGACGACGAGCGCATACAAATGGCACTGATCGGACCAGGTGGGGAGAATAAGGTGCGTTATGCCTGCATTATGCAAGGCCTCTATGATGCCGCGGCCAGAGGCGGACTTGGTGCCGTAATGGGCTCCAAGAACCTGAAGGCGATCGCCGTTAGAGGACACAACTTGCCGAGAATAGCTGACCGTGAGCGTTTAAAAGAAATAAGGCAGGAGGTGTTAGCAGCCCCGCCACACTGGCTATCGGCACTCGGTACAGGTGGTCCTAGTCTAGTTGAAGAGCAGGCTTTGGGGAATTTACCCGTACGCAATTTCCGTGACGGCTTATTCCCCGAGGCAGCGCAGATACACTCCGGTGTGATGAAAGAGACCATGTGGGTCGGTATGGAGGGTTGCTTTGCCTGTCCGGTGCGCTGCAAGAAAGTAGTTCAATTTGAAGAACCATACCATGTTGACGCTGCCTATGGTGCGCCGGAATATGAGTCTATCGCGGCACTGGGTTCCAACTGCGGGATGGGTAACCTCAAAGCCGTCGTAAAGGCTAACGAACGCTGTGGCGCTTATTCACTGGACACTATTTCAACTGGGGGTACCCTTGCTTTTGCTATGGAGTGTTTTGAGAAAGGGCTATTGACCACCAAGGACACCGATGGAATCGACCTGAGATTTGGCAATCATGAAGCCATGCTGAAAGTTATCGATTTGATTGCCAGACGTGAGGGCATTGGCAACCTGTTGGCTGAAGGTAGTGCCCGGTTAGCCCAGAAAATTGGCCAGGGCTCAGAGGAGTTTGCCATGCAGGTTAAAGGACTGGAAGCCGGGATGCACGAACCAAGATTATCTCCATGTATGGGGCTTGGTTTTATGGTTAATCCTCACGGTGCTGACCACGTCTGCGCTTTGATCGATTTCTTCTTCTTTTCGTCAGAGGGAATGCTACAAGGGATGCATCCCTTGGGAATAATTGACTTGCTACCTATTGATGACATTGGTCCCCGTAAAGTAGCCTTGTTCAGGCTAGACCAGCTTAACAAAATATTGGGGGACTGTTTGGCTACATGTTTGTTTCTGGAGTACAGTTTAGATAAGAAGGTTGAACTCGTGAAAGCGGCTACCGGATGGGATACCGGTATCCCGGAGTTACTCAGGGTGGCTGAGAGAGTTCTGACGATGGCGAGGTTATTCAATATACGGGAAGGATTTTCTGCTGCTGATGATGTATTACCAGAGCGCTTTTTCCAACCTAAGACCGATGGCGCTCTAGCTGATAAAGCTCTTGACCGTGAAAAATTTGAGAAGGCCAAGAGCTTCTATTACACCTTAATGGGATGGGATGCCAAAGGAGTACCCTTACCAGAAAAGGTAGAGGAGCTTTACATCGAATAAGCAACGTTATGCTACTTAACTCTGTGCGAACTATTTAAGTAAGGAGACCTGTTTCCGCAAAAACAAATTACGACTGCACGAAATGACGGAGTGTTACCTTAGTTTCTACCCAATGCTACCTTTGCTATATGACTGGAAGGTGGGATGCCACTTGCCGGATTTCAATCAGGGCTTCCCTAGCCGGAGGGGTTGAGGCCAATTTAAGCTGCTAGGCAGAAAAGAGACTGAAAACTTCCTGCAGCACCCTGATTTTATGGTTTTTAGACCTTAATTTCAAGTGATAAAAGCTTGAATTCTCGACATTCAACAATGTACTTTACAGTAAAGTTATGCTTCGCAGGTCTTTAGCATCCAAACACCGGGGACTGTAATAGAACATACATCTGAACCAGATATTTAGGGCAGAACTTTAACTTTCTCTTTTACTCTAACACTCTAGAAGACTCGCTACACAATCTAAGCTAATATGACATCATATTATCATTATCAGCTTTTTTAATCCTGGTGTCTTTGGGGCTATTCTTCTACCGGTACCGGCACCGTAGATACGATCTCGTTTATAATAGACTCCAGAGAGCGCCCCCTTAACCGGGCTTCGGTCTTGGAGATCAGACGATGAGTCAGCGCGGGGACAGCCAGATACTTTATGTCATCCGGTATCACATATCCCCGCCCGCGAATCGCCGCGAGGGCTTGTGCCGCTAAGTAAATACCGAGCGAGGCGCGGGGACTGGCCCCCAACTTAATCCCCTCATGGTTGCGCGTCGCTCCGGTAATGGCTATGGTATAGTCACGAACCGCATCGTCTACGTACACCTGTCGGCATAACTTTTGGAGTTCCAATAGTTCTGTAGCCTCAATAACACTGGTAAGGCTGTCTAAAGGGTTTGACTTCCCGAATCGTAATAATATTTCCCCCTCCTCATTGCCGACGGGATAGCCAAGACCCAACCGCAGGAGGAACCGGTCCAGCTGTGCCTCAGGCAATGGAAAGGTACCCTCAAGCTCAACAGGATTCTGCGTGGCAATAACCATGAACGGGCGCGGCAACGGTATGGTCTCCAGGTCCACGGTTACCTGCTGCTCCTGCATGCACTCCAATAGGCACGACTGTGTCCGCGGCGTGGCCCTGTTTATCTCATCAACCAGTACTATATTGGCCATAACCGGTCCTGGTCGAAATTCAAATTCCGAGTTCCTCTGGTTAAAATAGTGGATGCCGGTTACATCCGAAGGTAGCAGGTCAGGGGTTGACTGTATCCTTTTAAAGCTACAACCCAGCGATTTGGCCACCGCCTTAGCCAGCATAGTCTTGCCGATGCCAGGCACGTCTTCAATTAACACATGGCCTTCACACAGCAGGGCTACCAGCACCAGTTCAATGGTCTCTTTCTTACCAACGATTACCTTGTTGACATTATTTAATAATGTATCAGCCGCCTGCTTTACGCGCGTCAACTCCGGCCCGGTTTCTGGTATTGCTTCATTCACCTCAACTCACCTCCTTATTTCAAGCAAGCCTAGTCGCTGCTCTCCTCAGGCGAGCTTGTTTTAGCCTGTGCCAGGCCTCGCCCAGCTCATTCAATTCATCTCCAGTAGATAGGAAGGCTCCGTAGCGCGCTCTAATATAGCGTTGCGTGACCAGATCCAAATCACCCCCGGCCTCTGGTAGCAGGCCGGCCAGCTTTTCACTGTACTCTCCGGGAGTCTGTGAAAGATGGCGGGGATAGCCGCCAGCAGCGGCCCAGCGCAGGAGCTGGCGATAAACCTGGCGAACAGAAGCCACCTCAGGCGGCAATGCCCTCTGTCCCTTTCCCAACCGGAAGGGCAATTTTAAGCCGAGCAATCTGGAGATAACACGCTTCAAAAAGCCAAGGAGATCGGCTCTGAAAGCGCCCGGCAGTGGTTCAAACTCGGCACCAGCCATACCAGCCAGCCTGCGCCGCAGCCAGCGAAATACATCCGATGAGATACGCCAGAGTGCGGCGAGCAACAAGCCTGCCCAGGCAATTGTCATCAACAGCTTGGTACTGCTCTTGAGCCACTCGGGCATAGTCCACATCCTGAACACCTCATCCGGCCCCGTTTCCGGTGCGACCGGCATAGGTGGCAGTTCCGCCGGCTCCGCCGGCGGGAAAAGGCTGGCAATAAAGAGAAGCAACTTTACGATTAGCGACCAGATAAATCCCCACGCCGTCTTAATAGCTACCCAAATAATTTGCAGCAGGTCAGGGGTCACCATCCAGGCGATAAGCAGACCAAAGATAAGGACAACGCCGATAGTCGCCAGTAATAGTCCTGACCAGTGTCCCTGGTGTAAGCCGGATAGCCAGCCTGTCCCTGCCAAAGCGTGCGATACCGACATACCGAGCAGCGCCAGCAGGAAAAAGGTTATGGCTATGGGCACCGGACTATCTAATTTGGTTTTCAAGCCGGAAGCAATCAAAAAGATGAAGACAAGCATGATAAGTCCGAACTGGAATTCGCTGACCGTTGTCGGGAAATTGCCGGCCCGGAAAACCAATCGCCGGCCCAGCCACCAGATAACGGCGGTTGCCAGAAGAATCAGCAGCTCTGGCCCGAAGGCATAAAGCACTCCGGTTATGGCGTGAGGTATTGCCATAAGCCATTGCGGGTCTGACAGCGGCAGGCCACCGAACAGCTGAATTTTTACCATTAGCAGCATACCCAACACCCATCCCAGCCAGCTTACCAACCAAACGCCGGCCCTCGGCCATCTGAGCCGCCCCAGCAAAAAGTTAAAGATGAAAGCAACCGGCAATAAGGCCAGTATTCCCAAGATGGAAAGCTGCCCATTTACGGCGCGATTGTTCAGCAGTTCTAACAGGGCGTAAAGCCAGCAACCTTCCATGCCCATTACGGTGATATACACAGCGGCCTGTCGCCAGTCCATTTTCATACCACTGCCTCAGCCTCAACTTGGGTAATATCTCCGGGCTGCCTGATATGGTGCCAGGCGATGGCAGCCACGCTTTCATCTTTCTCGGCATCACCAACCTGGAGAACCAGCATTTTGTGACCGCTCTCCTTCAGGTCCGTAAGCAGTTCGGTTAGCGACCGTGAAGGCCGGTATAGTATGAAAACCAGGGTCGTTCCCCAGGGTAGCATCGCCCGCTCCGCCTGCAGGAACTCTTCAAAGGGACAGCTGGGTGAGGGGGTAACTTTGGCAAGGGCTTCCAGTATGGCCACCATCTGACCGGCGCTGCTGCCGGGCGGTAGCATGAACGGCTCACCGGAGTCAGCCAGACGCGAATTCACCAGCAGTCCTACCGCACTGCGCCGCTCGGTAAGATAGTTGGCTATTGAGGCGGCGGTGCTGATGCCCATCTCAAAGTCCTCCTCGCTATACCCCTCGTCCAGCTCGTTCTTGAAGCTATCAACAGCCAGAAAAATGGCCACTTTCAGTGTCGTTGTTGGCTCGAAGACCTTTACCTGCAGTTCCTGGCGGCGGGCGGTGGCTTTCCAGTGAATATGACGGCGGCTATCACGAGGGTTGTAGTCACGGACTCCGATAACACGGCTCGGGTCCTCAAAAATGCGCCGCTCGGCAGTCGTCTCACCAACGGGATACAATGACGGTATCCCCATATGGGCGACGGGAAAGATTCTGGGATAAACAATTATATGATCTATCAGGGAGTCAGTAATAGAGCGGGGATAGAAGCCAAAGATATCGCCGGAGGTCAATGTTATCGGCCCCAGCCGGTAATAACCGCGCCGGTGACAGTACAGGCGCTCTTTCCAATTGACCCCAGTATACCAGAGCAGTGCGGCTGATTTACTCAATAAACCGGAGCCGTCGCTGCCGTCGGCCACAAGCGGGGCATCGGGAGATAGCTTGATTGGTATTTTATCATCCAGTTGAATCCAGGGAAGCGGCAGTAGCTTGCGGTTGACGAGCCGCAGCTTCAGTTCGACCTGCTCACCGGGGAAGACACGCTGCTCACTGAGCAGGCGCTGGCAACTGACGCCCACCAGCGACAGTCGGCTCCACAAACTGGCCAACCCCGCCGCCGACAGGACAAGGCCAAGCAGGACAACTATGACTACCTGGCCATACCATGCCGCCAGCAACAAACCCGCCAGCACGACCAGCAGACCGAACCTGCCCAGGAGATGGCCCGCCGGTCGCGGTGAAGATGGCTTGTCTTCGGTGTCGCTGGTCTCTATTTTCGCTTCTTCTACCATCGGCCCATACCTGCCAGAACTTAGCTGAAGTATCCTATTTATTCAGCCGTTCTAATGAACTCCGATAATTGCCTCCCCGCCGGTAAATATGTCTTTCCTCCGGAGCTCCCTTATCTGGGGGACAAGAAGTATAAGGGTTAGTATGCCGGTAAGGACATCGGAGATAGGAAATGCCAACCATACGCCGTCCAGTTGTAGAAATCGTGGCAGTATGAATATCACAGGTAGCAAGAACAGAAATGGCCTCGCTACAGCAGTGGCGAACGACTGAGTAGCTTTCCCAGTGGATTGGAATATTATGGAGCCGACCATGATAAAGCCTATCAGATACAGAAAGAGAAAGACGCGCTTCATAGCATAAACGCCCAGAGCAATCAGTCCATTATCGGTGGTGAATATGCCAATAATCGGCTCCGGCGCTAAATAAAGAACCGCAAATACTATAACACAACAGGCTGTAGCCGCAACAATTGCCATCTTTATAGCCTTCATTGCCTTGTCGTAGCGCTTTGCCCCATAATTGAAACCGATTATCGGCTGAAGGCCCAGACCAATAACAATACTCGGCATCAGGGCAAACATCATTATACGGTTCACTATGCCAAAAGCAGACACGGCGAAATCACCGCCATAGGCAACCAGGACTCTGTTCACAAAAATAGCGGTTATACTGCCGGCTACCGTCCTGGCAAATGATGCAATTCCTATAGCCAGAATTTCTCTCAATATGCCAAGCTCAGGCACTAAATTTCTTGAATAAATTTTGAGGAACCCTTTTTCATAGAAGTAATAGCGTAAAAAGTAGGCAACCGAAATGAATTGGGCGATTACGGTGGCCAGCGCCGCTCCCTTTATCCCCATTGCCAGCGGTATGATGAATATTGCATCAAGTATTACGTTCACTACGGCACCAATAATCATTCCGGTCATGGGCACGCGGGCATTTCCTTCGGCCCTTATCAGGCCGTTTAGGGCCATGGCAAAAGTCTGGAAAAACATACCGATAAGTATAATCGTCATGTAGTCCCGAGCATAGGGCAGAATGGTCTCTGAAGCACCCATGAGTCTGAGCCAGAAGTCTGCATCGGACAAGCCGATTATCATTAGTGCGGCGGATAGCACTATAGTAGAGGTTATAGCGTTGCCAAGAGCACGCTCCGCTTTGGGTATGTTACCAGCCCCTATTAATCTCGAGATTACCGACGCACCACCCATCCCCGTCATCTGCCCGATTCCCATCGACAGCATTTGAACCGGGAAAACGATGGAAAGCCCAGCAATACCAAGGGGACCAACGTAGCGACCGATAAAAATGGTGTCCACCACGTTATACAAGGTGATGACAAACATGCCCACAAAGGCCGGTAGGGATAGTTTCAGCAACAGCCGGCCGATTCGGTCATCATCAAGTACATTCTGATTGTTATTATTCATACGACGAGTTTTATATCTTTCTTATTTTACGGTAACAGCTAGTGATTGTTTTACTTACTGTAATTTCAATAATACATCTCGTAGCTTTCTCAGCGAATCCGATAAACTCTCCAGGTCTTCCCTGGTGAGGCAAGACAGGGTGTCCTTTATTGCGTTCCTTATATTAATTTCATGCCCCTCCAGGAAAGCCGCCCCTTTAGCAGTGAGCATAATATCGGTCATTCTTCTATCGGTGGCATTCATCTGCCTCTCGACCATACCCAGACTAACCAGTCTGTCTATCAGATGAGTCATCTGTGCCCGGGCAATATTTAACCTTTCACTAATTCCAGCAGCATGGAGAGTCCCGGCTTCCTTTAGTAGCAACATTATTTCAAAATGAAGCGGTGAAATATCTATATCGATATCGACAATGGCCGGCTTAAGCAATTTTCTCCGTATCCCCCTGAAGATAAGAGGCGGCACGGAGAACAGGTCTGCGGAGATTCTGTCCAAAATATCCATCGGCATCTCTGGCATTCCTCCGACAAAGATTACTGCCGGGAATATTATTTATTTTATAGATAGTTTAGAATGTAAACTATCATATGATAGCATGCCCTTATCCTACTGTAAAGTTGATTTAGCGAAATGTAGATAGCGGTTGACCATCTCTAGCGTGGCATAGCCTAGTATCTCGCGGAGCGAAAAAGTATATCCACCGTTAAGCCGGGAGTCGATGGCAAATGTGTGGGGACATAGATGAGCATTCAGCCGTATGGCGCAATAATCCCCTTAAAAAGTGGGATAAAAAGCGAGTTCGGAAGTCCTGCCTATTGTCCCCCCAACTCTACTTAGCTTCAGAACAGTTCGTGAACTACCCTTTGAGAATGAAAGGCTATTCTCTTCTTTTACCCACAGCCGCTAACGGGGCTACTGCTATCCAGAGTGTGATTGTAATTAGCATGGACGTTACGTAATTGATATCCACCATACCGAGTTTCGGCGCAATAACATCCCAGAGGAGCATGAAAAAGAATGAACTTAGGAAGAAACCCGGTATTGCCGCTAGTATTCTGAAGTAACCCATTTTAATACTCCTTTATAGTCTAGGATTTCCCATCTCAGCTATTGACATGAGTAAGATTGAAGTCACGAATATTCAAAGTGTGCTATCGCAACAGAGCGCTGAGCGTTGAGACTACTACACAGGTTCTTGATATTCTCTTTTTGACGCTATTATGCTGTTATTCGACAAAGACCTTTACCTTTTCCCCCTTACTGCTGACAACATCCACTTCAAGGTCGCTTAAAGCTTCGACCAACTCCTCGATGTCTTCTGGTTTTACATTACGCACATCGAAATCGATACCCTTCTCCCGCAAGGCCCCGTTTACTTTGTCTCTGGCCTCAGGCGGTATCAGGGAGGTCAGCTTGATGCCGGCGCGTATCAGTGACATGGGCACGCGCACGTTGACCCGATCAACATTTTGGGAATGCTCGTTCGCCGGGTCGGGCAGAACAGTGACGCGCAGGTATTTGGGCTTTGCTTTAACCGCTGTTTCCGCCTTGTGTGTGCTTTCTTGGCCGCTCTCCGCAGAGTCGATTACGTTGAGCAGGCGATAAGCATCGTCAACGCTCATCTTTTTCTCAGCCAGCATCTCCAGTATTTTTTTCTGGTTCTCAGTCATGGTAATACCCTCCTTTTTTAACTGTCTATACGACGGAAATAAATACGTATTGCTGACGGTTCTGAACAGCAACTTTTAAGCCGCGCATTGAGCAGAATATCTCGAGGGCAGCCTGCAATACGAGGAGAGCCCTCTTCCCCCAGCCACTTGGCCATAGAACAATGACAGCGATTAATATCAGCGGCGAAAGGATAATAAATACTACCAGCGCCAAGGGTAGCAGCAGAAAGAGCGGCAGCCACAAGCCGAATCCCCTGTCCCCTCCCTTAATTTTCACACGCATTAACACGGGTGGTCGCTTCATTTCGATAACCTCCTTATTGCTTCCTCGGCGGAGATTTCACCCCGTTCTAATTCGCCAATTACTTCTGTTTCGGCGGAGACCTTGACAATCTCAACGAACTCAAGCTGCCGGGCGATGCGGTTAATCCGGTTTTTCACGGTGGGATAGCTTATGCCAAACATCTCTTCCATCTCCTTGATGGAGCCGTGGCAGCGGACAAAGGCCATCACAAAGACCTGGTCCTCGGCTGAGAGGTTGGCTAGAGGAGGGAGCGTAAAGCTGCCTTCGATGGCAATATCGCTATCCGCCAGACGGACACGTTCGACGGTTACTGGTTTACCCTGGGTCATTTTTGTCAGTTCTTGCCACTCTTTAGCCATTTTTAACCACCATTAATTTTATTAATATACATATTAAATATCTTCATATATTATAATATATAATATTAATTTTGTCAATACCTAGACAATAATATTTTTAGCAGTCATAGATTGTAACTGTAAAATGATAAATCAAAAAAGGAAACCAGTATTCATGTTGGGCTTGAAAATTATAGTAAACTGGGGATTGGATTTGAAGGGACAAATGGCGGGAGGTTGACAGAACATGGCTGTAAGATTATACTCAAATTCCAGTCGGCGAAATAAGTGGTCCCCAATAAAAATAGAGAGGTGTAACTGTGCATACAGAAACCGATGTTGTTGTTATTGGCTCTGGTGTGTGCGGCTTGGCGGCGACCTTAACCGCGGCCGAGGGGGGGGCCAAGGTCATCCTTTTTGAAAAGCAACGCTCCCTGGGAGGGTCATCCAACTTCTTCGAAGGCATATTTGCCGTTGAAAGCGCTATGCAGCGGCGGAGGTACATTGCCTACTCCCGGGACCAGGCCTTCAAAAATATCATGGAGTACAGCCACTGGCGGGCCAACGCCCGCTTGGTGAGGGCTTTCGTTGATGAGTCCGCCGGCACCATTGACTGGCTGCAGAAACAGGGGGTTGAGTTCATCGAGGTCGGTATTAACATGCCCGATGCGCCTCGTACCTATCATGTTGTCAAGGGTACCGGAGAGGCGGTGGTGAAAACGCTGGCCACCCGGGCCAGAGAAAAGGGAGTTGATATCAGGCTGGCGACTCCGGTAAAGAAAATCCTCAAGGAAGGCGAACGGGTCACCGGCGTTATTGCGGAGACAGAAGGCGGCGAAGAAATAACGGTGGCAGCCAAGGCGGTCGTGGTCGCCAGTGGCGGCTACGCCAACAACAAAGAGTGGATAAAGAAGTACACTGGTTTTGATTTGGACGTTAACATTCTTCCCATCGGTAACGTTGATAAGGTGGGTGACGGCATACGCATGGCCTGGGAAGTCGGCGCTGCCGAGGAAGGTATAGGCGTCCTGGAGGTGTTTCGTGTTGGGCCTCTGGGGGAGGGGTTCGCTATGAAGAATCCCATCGAGTTTGCCGTGGTCCAGCCCGACCTCTGGGTCAACCAGCAAGGAGAGCGGTTCTGTAACGAGGGTATCGCCTTTTACGATACCTCGGTAGGCAACGTTAACGCCAGGCATAAAGAAGGCTACACCTACAGCATATTTGATGAGTCCATCAAGCAGCGCCTGCTTGAGGGGGGAATCGACCGGAATGTAGCTTGGGACAATCTTCCCGGCACCCGCCCGGTTGGCTTCGACAAAGAACTGAATGCCGCGCTGGAAAGGGGGAATACGCAAATATTTGTGGCCGACTCCGTGGAAGAATTAGCCAAGAAAATAGATATTGACCCGGCGGTGCTCAGGGCTACCGTTAACGAGTACAACCATTTCTGTGAAAAAGGCTATGACGACCTCTTTGCCAAGGATCCCAAATACCTCCGGCCACTGAAAGGGCCGAAGTTCTACGCCGTAAAGGCCCACACTGTCTTTCTGGGAACCAAGGGAGGAATCAAAATCAACCACAAAGCAGAGGTAGTGAATAAAAAAGACATAGCCATCACCGGCCTCTACGCTGGCGGATTTGATGCTGGTGGTATGTGGGGAGATAGTTACCCCATTAATGTTGCTTCGGGAGGTTCATCAGCATTTGCCATTAATTCCGGTCGCATCGCCGGCAAGAATATCTTGAAATATATTGGCAAATAAAGCTATGGAATTCGATAAAAGCCTAAGATAAAAATAAAAAGAAGGCGGCATATTTGCTCCCCTTTTTGTCCCCTCAGTAGCGGGGGTTGGCTCCGAACCAACGACCTTCTGGTTATGAGCTGACAATCCAGCAACTCCAAAACTACTTGTAATTAAATCTCCTTCACTTGCTATTGTGAGCTACCGCCCCGGGACTATTATTATTCTGCCGGGGGCTTTCAGTCCTTAATAAGCCTTGCATATCACAAACAGGGGTGATAGCATTAACAACTGATGCATCGTACGTACCTCCGAGCATTTTTTCTAAGAGTTGTGGTTCAGAGATATTTAGGCCAGAGCTGATACATGAGCGATTTTGAACAGAAGCAGCATAGGGTGTTCTACGGCTGGTGGATTATCGGTGCCGTTTCTCTGATGGCGGCATATGTATCCGGGATTGTCTTCTATGGTTTCACCGCTATTTTTGAGCCGATTGCGAATGATTTTGGCTGGAGCTATGCGCAGGTCTCCTTTGCCGCTTCAATACGCGGCGTGGAAACAGGCCTTCTCGCCCCACTGGTAGGATTTCTTATTGACCGCTTGGGGCCAAGGAAGCCAGTTTTCGCCGGAATTGTCATCATCGGTCTTGGCTTGTTGCTTCTTAGCCGCATTAATTCTTTGGTGACTTTCTATGGGGCTTTCATCCTGCTATCCATAGGCATAAGTGCGTGTGGCGGCATTCTTACGATGACGTTGGTGGGGAACTGGTTTCAGAGGAAAGTGTCTACCGCTACTGGTATTGCAATGAGTGGCCACGCCATTGGGGGTCTCTTCGTCCCGTTAATAACTCTACTCATTGATATATTCCGCTGGCGAACGGCAATGATAATCCTTGGTCTGGGTGCATGGGTTATCCTTTTGCCGCTTGTGCCTATAATCAGGCACAAGCCCGAGCAGTATGGCTATTTGCCTGATGGTGATGTAAGCAAAAAGATAGTTACTGACAATGGTCTGACCTCCGTACAAAGCACCGAGGTGGACATAGGAGTTCGGCAAACCTTGAAGAGTAGAGCCTTCTGGCACATATCACTGGGACTGGCGTGTCATGTTTTGGCGGTAATGGCCGTGATAACCCACGTAATGCCTTACCTGAGCACTGTTGGCGTTGCCAGGTCAACCTCTAGCTTGGTGGCCAGCGCTATATCACTAGTAAGCATTTTCGGCCGCCTCAGCTTTGGTTGGTTCGGGGATAGATACGAAAAAAGGTGGGTAACGTCTCTAGGCTTTGCTGTGACCGTTCTAGGTATGCTGTTGCTCGGTTATACCGCTTCTAACGCAGAACCATGGCTACTTGTGCTATTCGTTATCTTTTTTGGCGTCGGTTTCGGGGCTCCCATTCCTATGACATCAGCTTTAGTACGGGAATACTTTGGTAGGGTCAGGTTGGGCACTATACTTGGCCTTGTTATGGGTGTAATGATGATAGGCCAAATAATAGGCTCACCTCTTGCTGGATGGGTATTTGACAATTTCGGGAGTTATCAAGGTGCCTGGTATGCCTTTGCCGGCGTAGTCATCGTAGGTACGGTCAGCTTGTTAACGACTCCCTCAGCCGGCGATAGGACGCAAGTGGCTTAGAAACGCATTGATTCTAGTCGCCACGTCGCTGGCTTTGAATGGTGTGGAGATGAAAGCACTAGCGCTGAGCCGCGCAGGTTCAACATTTTATCATCAACTGCTCGCGGGCTGCCGCGGCCGTCCCCGAGGCCTCGTGGGGCCTCTATAGCGCCAGGGAAACAGCAACCATAGTCAGGTTGTCCGTGCCCAGGCGGTTTACTAGTATTTCATGTTTTAATGCCTCAAGCAGGCTTTCTGGGCTAATATATTCTCTGGCGAGACGAGCAATCTCTTCGTTCTCCATGAAGTCAAAAAGTCCATCGCACGCTGCCAGTAGTAAAAAGTCGTCATCTGTAATCTCGTACTCACCAACCGAAGGTGTGGCGATGATTCCCACCGGCTTGAAGTAACTATCGCCCAGGGTGCGGGTCGGCATTATCCCCTGCACCCCTCGGTAGGTATAAGGGTACCAGATACGTCCTCCCATTCTCTCCACCCGCTGTCTTTCATCAGGGTTATCTAGTCTATGGTCAACGGTCAACTGCTGAACGCCTTTCCTGCCGACTACGATAGCTCTGGCATCACCCACATTGGCGGCATAGGCCTTACCTTCTCTGATAAGTACGTCCACCGAGGTCGTTCCCGAATCAAGCTCGTTCATCTGGTCTGATACCGCTTGGTAGCTTTCCATAAATGCCTTTGCCGGAGGCAAGCCGGATAGCAGTCGCTCCCGGAATATCCGGGACAAGTTTTGTGAAGCATACTCCGCCGCCGCCTCACCACCATGGCCGTCATAGATGCCAGCATACAGCCACCCTTTACCAGCAAAGTCTGAGTCCACGAAATGGGCATCCTCCATAGTCGGCCGCATTCCCTTTTCCGAAACTATGGCAACTTCCATAACTCCCCCACTACCTTTTATTTTATACCACAAACTTAGGCAGAGTTGCGCTGTATACTGGCGCCCAAAAAGAGCAGGCCTCTCAGCAGCCATATTGCCGGAGCCTGCCCTTAACTTCGTTCCACTACTCCTCCATTTTGGTTACCTTCGCCAAATCGCCCTCTCATCTAGAGAGCTCCAAACGCTCACGAGGAGCTCGGGAACCTTAAACCACTCCCCGCCGATTCACCGCCGCCAGCGAGGAGCTGGACCTGGGAAAGATCCATTGACCCAACAAGATTATGTTTGTCACACTCCACCTCCTCTCTTCTAGCACCTCAGACCACCTCTGCTTATCATTGTATGATACAAGCAAGCTTTAGCGCCGTCGGTGACTTTTATCACCCGCTACTGCGATACATGGATTTGAAATGTCATAGTTTGGTAATTATTTACCGCCTGGTTTTATGACTTCTAGATACTTTGATTGCTAAGCTAGGGTAAATCATGGAGTACATCGGAGGTGCAAAATGACTGACTTTATAGAAGCTCCGGGAGGTAATGAGCTCCAGAGCGGACAAATGAAGATGTTCAACACCGGCAAAGGCGAGATTCTCCTGGCGCGAGTCGGTGACGACTTCTATGCTGCTGACAACCGCTGCCCTCACCTGGGTAGCAGACTGTCCGAAGGAAAGCTGGAAAAAACTATTGTCACCTGCCCGCGCCATCATTCTCAGTTTGACCTGATTGACGGTCATGTGGTCAAGTGGACGGACTGGAGCGGGGTCAAGCTGTCCCTGGCCAGAATGGTCAAATCACCCAGGCCGCTGAATACCTACCGGGTAAAGGTCGAGGGAGGTAAGGTCCTGGTGGCGATAGACAAAGTGCCTGCCGGAACGGGATAGAGTAACCTGTCATAAGTCGATTTTTTTCATACAGGCCGACCGAGTGGGGGTTGATATGAAACGGCAATACTCAAGTCTATCCCGAGTGTGTCCCCTTTTTCCTGCCAGATAGCAGAACCTGATTATGTCTCCATGGCAAATAACTTTCGTTTGAAGTAAAAGGCTACGTTAACCAGGCTGATGAGCACCGGCACCTCGACCAACGGACCGATGACCGCGGCAAAGGCCTGACCGGAGCCGATGCCGAAAACGGCCACGGCCACGGCGATAGCCAGTTCGAAGTTGTTGCTGGCGGCGGTAAAGGCAATGCTGGTCGTTTTGGCGTAGTCGGCCCCGATTTTCTTGCCCATATAGAACGATACCAGAAACATTACCACGAAATAGACAAGCAGGGGAACAGCGATACGCACCACATCCAGCGGTATCTGTACGATGAGTTCGCCCTTGAGCGAGAACATGACCACGATGGTAAACAGCAATGCCGCCAGCGTGATGGGGCTTATCCTGGGGATAAACCTGCTCTCATACCACTCACGTCCCTTGGCTTTGATGAGGGCGAACCGGGTAATCATACCACCGAAGAAGGGGATACCAAGATAGATGAACACACTCCTGGCTATCTCGCCCATAGTCACCTCGACCGCGGAGCCCTCCAGGCCGAACCAGCCCGGTAATATGGTGATGAAGACGTAAGCGTAGACGGTATAGAAGACTATCTGGAATACGGAGTTAAAGGCCACCAGACCGGCGGCGTACTCCCTATCACCCCTGGCCAGTTCGTTCCAGACAATGACCATGGCAATACAGCGGGCCAGCCCGATCATGATTAGGCCGTACATATATTCCGGGTATGGCCATATGAAGCCGAGGAACAGAATGGCCAGGAAGAACATGAGTATCGGGCCGATAATCCAGTTCTGCACCAGCGACAGGCACAGTACCCTCCAGTTGCGAAATACAGGGCCCATCTCCTCGTAGCGCACCTTGGCCAGCGGCGGGTACATCATCAGGATAAGACCAATGGCAATCGGGATGGAAGTGGTATCCACCTGGAAGAATCCAATAAAATCAGCCACCCGTGGGACAAAATAACCCAGCCCCACCCCGAAACCCATGGCGAGGAATATCCAGAGGGTTAAAAACCGGTCTAGAAACGATAGCTTGCCGACTACGTTATCTGATTTACTATCAGTCATGCTTATTCCTCAGCCAGGCATTGGTGATGAAGGTTGTCACTTCTACCTTGGTAGGCACCAGCCCTGAACGGACCTGCTTCTCATCAATCATTAGGCCCGATGCCACCTAGTTCTATCCTATAATGCGCATTAAAGTATATAATAAGGTTAAAAAATCTAGGCGGAAGGCTTCCCCCAGCGCATCCTGTCGGCACAGCCCGGGCCTACCCGCTCTGCTTTTTTGAGTCGCTCGCAGTCCAACCCGACCTCCTTATTTCCTTCCAGGGCCTTGGTCACCGCCCGTACCAGGTCGGTTAAATACTCCGGCATACTTTCCTTATCGATGGAATAGAGCGACCAGAGGCCATCCTTCCTCAGCCTTAGGAAACCGGCGTCGTAGAGTGCAGCCAGATTACGCGAGGCCCTGGTCTGCGAGATATCAAGTGCCTGCATAACCTCGCAGACGCAACACTCCCGCTCCATGAGAATATTCAGTATCCTGATCCTTGTCTCGTCGGAAAGGGCTTTGAAGGCTTTAATCGTATCTCTCAAGCTCTTAACCCCTTTGATACTATATGCGCTTATAAGCATATAATACCATATGGCCATCGCGGTGTCAATGTTGTTAGTTATTAGCCTATTAAACGGGGGAAGGTCAATGGCATGTGGCCAGAACCTCTTCGTATACCTGCCCTTTTGGAGAAGGCCGTTTATTAATGGTACTTTTAAAGCTGTATGAGCTGCCCCAGAGACGCCATGACAGGAGTCATCACATAGCCTACCATAGTGCCGACTGACAATTGTTAGGAGATGAGACTTTAATGCTGTTACTTAAGTGTTTAAGACCTGTAGCTTGACATGGTAGTAGAGATATGGTAATATTTGATTAAATATTGCAATTTATTGCAAACACAATAGTTTGCAGACTTCTTAGCCCTGTAACAAACAGGGCTTATTTAGGGGCTTGAAAAATGCAAATTTATGCAGATACATTAAATTGCATATTGCCCTCGTGCCATCAATGTGAATAATAACATAAGATTGGAGGACATCGGTGAAAAAGGGAATACTGGTACTACTAACTACCACTTTGCTGGCCGTCAGCTTTACGCTCTCCGGATGTTCTGGAGGCGGTGAAAAGGGCACGCTCCAGTTTTATGCCAATGGTGAAGACTTTGTCCGGCAGGGTTTTGTTTCCAAAGACGGCTGGAGCATCAGGTTCGACCATGTTTACATTACCCTGGCCGATATTACCGCCTATCAGACCGACCCACCGTATGATCCCCACATGGGTGATAACATTAATGGGAAGGTTACCGTCGGCCTTAGCAATGCGTACACTGTAGACTTGGCAGAGGGCGGCGAAGATGCACCGTCGATACTGGTGGATGAAATACAAAATGTCCCTGCGGGCCACTACAATGCCATATCCTGGAATATGGTCAGGGCAGCTTCCAGCCCGTCGGCTGGCCACTCTCTGGTCATGATAGGCACCGCGGAGAAAGATGGCCAGACCGTGGACTTTACCATCAATATTGACGCCGAATGCAGTTACGACTGCGGCGAATACGTGGGCGATGAGCGTAAAGGCATAGTCTCAGACGGCGGCACCGCCGACCTGGAAATGACCTTCCACTTTGACCACATTTTTGGCGACGCGGAGACACCGCTGGACGACGAGCTCAACCAGGGCGCTCTCGGCTTTGAGTACTTTATCGGTTACGCCGACGGCCAGACGGTGGACATTAACATGACCGAGATGCACCTGGGTCATGTCGGCGAAGGCCATTGTCACTGCCTTTGTGACTAGTCCTGTCATACTTGATATAAAGGGAAGTTTCGGAATTCGCACAGTGTAGCCGCGCTTTGGGAAGGGGGCGTAATTATGGGTGCTAAGTGGAAGCTTATTACCGATCTTATTTTTACTCTGACGCTATGCCTGATGCTAGCGGTACCGGCCCACGCCCACGGGGCCAAAATTGAGTACACGGTTGACGTGGTGATTGAGATCGTCGCTGCCTATGACAGCGGCGAACCGATGGCCGGCGCCCAGGTTGTCATATACGCGCCTGATGACCCGACTGACCCCTGGCTGACCGGCGTCTGTAACGACGAGGGGCGTTTCCGCTTCGTTCCGGATACCTCCAGGCCCGGCACCTGGGATGTCCAGGTACGCAAGGCCGGCCACGGCGATATCGTCCATATCCCCATCGGGGAAGGCTCGACCGGGGCTGGTAGTGCCGGTGGCTATACTCCCCTTCAGATTATCCTGATGGCGGCTTGCGTTATCTGGGGGGCGGTCGGCACGTCACTCTATTTCTGGCGGAGGCGGGCCTGATGCACGTCCCCGATGGCATTTTGCCTGTTCCGGTAACTGCGGCCGGGTATGCAGTTACCGCGGCCGTTACCTGGTATTCAATACACAAGATTAACCAGAGGGAGAACCCGCGCCAGGATGTTCCCAAGGCGTCTTTGCTGACGGCGGCCTTCTTCGTGGCTTCCTGGATTCACATCCCGGTGCCACCGACCAGCGTCCACTTGGTGCTGAACGGTCTCCTAGGGGCTGTACTGGGTTATTTTGCCTTTCCGGCTATTCTCATCGGCCTGTTCTTCCAAGCGGTGATGTTTCAGCACGGGGGACTGACTACGCTGGGCGTAAACGCGGTGATAATGGGCATCCCGGCCATAATAGCCCACTACATATTCCGTCTCCGTAAACTGGGTGATAACAAGGGCCGGAGGAGGACGGCGGTTTTCGGATTCTTGGCCGGGGCGATAGCCCTGGGGCTATCGGTTGCCCTGTTTGTGGTGATTCTGCTGACCAACCTGCCGGCCGAGCTGGACGCCGTCACCGAGCGGGCGGCCATCTATACCCTGGCCATAGCTCACCTGCCCTTGATTGCCATCGAAGGCGCTATTACCTCAATATTAGCTGTCTTCCTGCAGCGGGTAAGACCAAGAATTCTGGAAGGCGTATGAAACTGGGCATAATAGACGAGTATTCTGGCCTTAGCTCACCGCTCCATCGCTGGGAACCCCGGTGCAAGCTGATTGGCTTTATAGCCTTAATCTTTGCCTTCTCCTTTGTACGCAACCTGAGCATGCTGCTGGCAATGGTAGTGGTTACCGCGGCTATCTATCTTGTTTCCCGGTTGCCCGCTTCTTTCATACTCGGGCGGTTGCGTTACCCGTCCCTCTTTCTCCTAGTAGTGGTCCTCGTCCTGCCTTTTGTTTCCGGCCAGACCATCGTGATGAGCCTCGGCCCCGTTGACCTGCGACAGGAAGGAATTATGGCAGTATTTACAATAGCTATCAGGTTTCTCTCCATACTGACTGTTGGCCTGGTTCTATTCGGTACCACTCCCTTTTTGACTACCATCAAAGCCATGCGGGCGCTGGGCCTGCCGGCCATCATGGCGGATATGGTGCTTCTCTCCTTCCGCTACCTGCACGAGATTGGTGACGACCTGCGAAGAATGCAGACCTCGATGAAGCTCCGGGGATTTCACCGGGACCGCTTCAGTCTGCGCGGCCTGCGTATCCCGGCCTGGCTGGGCGGCAGCCTCCTCGTGCACAGCTACGAGCGGTCGGAGTGGGTATACAAGGCCATGATTCTACGGGGCTACGGCCAGGCCTCGTATACCGGCGGCGAACTGCCGCTCCATGCCCGCGATCTGGCTGTCCTCGGCGTTTTTATCATGGTCGCCGCCGGGTTCGTGGTCGGCGATATCCTGTACGGACACGGGGCGGCCACACTGCTGCCATGAAACGTATTTGTAGAAAGACTAGAGGTAAAAATGTCATCAGAAGAACTGGTTGAGCCCGTGCTAACCGTTTCCGGCCTGTGGTTCTCCTACCCGGACCGGTCTGATGTCCTGAAGGACGTAAACTTGAGGGTAGTGCCAGGGGAACGGGTCGGTCTTATCGGTCCCAATGGTTCGGGCAAGACTACTTTGTTCCTGGAGATATGCGGGGTGCTGAAACCAGCCGCCGGGGAGATTACGGTGCTGGGCAAACCGGTGCGCAATGGCGACTTTCGCCCCGATGTTGGCCTTGTTTTTCAAAATCCGGATGACCAGCTGTTCTGCCCATCGGTATGGGACGACGTCGCTTTCGGCCCGCAGAACATGAAGCTGGCCAAAGACGAGGTTGCGGCAAGAGTACTGGCAGCCTTGGCTGCCGTGGGTGCCGTCGAGCTTGCTGACCGACCGGCGCACCACCTTTCAGGGGGGGAAAAACGCATGGTATCCATCGCTGGCGTGCTAGCAATGAGGCCCAGATTGATTCTTTATGACGAACCGAGTGCCAACCTGGATATCCGCTCCCGTCGCCGTCTCATCCGCCTGTTGCAGGCATCGGCGGAGACGTTACTGATTGCCTCTCATGACCTAGAACTCATCCTGGAGATATGCCACCGCGTTGTGCTGATGGACGATGGGCGTATCGTTGCCGATGGCGACCCCCGTGAGATTATGGGCAACGACAGGCTGATGGAAGCCCACGGGCAGGAAAAGCCCCATTCTCTGGTGCCGCACCAGACACCGCACCACCTACCACATTAAAAGCTTTCTCGATGGCGGTCTTTATTCAAGATGTACTGAACTTGCTCATAAATCGTCAGTCGGTGTTGACATCCCTTATTATTCTGTTTTAGCCATTCTGCGGCTGGTATTTGACGTCATTATGGCATAGGGGTACATTATATAGTATATATAGTGGTTCTCTTCCCCTGATGGCCACCGGGGGCACCACCTCAAGTCAAGCTATATTATAGAGACGGCATGGGTCGCAAAGCAGAAGGAGGCAGCCATATGGAGGCCCTGAAGTCGGGAGTGATTATTTATAATCAGAGCGTGTGCTCTGCCTGCGGAGTATGCGAGATAATGTGCTCGCTGTGGCACGAGGGTATCATCGGGCCGGCATTGGCTAGGGCAAACATTATTAGAGATGCATTTACCGCCAAGCACCGCCACATCGCATGTCAGCAGTGCCTTTACCCCGGTTGCTACTACGCCTGCCCTCTCCCGGATAAAGCCCTGTGTATTGATGAGGCTACCGGTACCGTATATGTCAACGAGGCGGAATGTATTGGCTGCGAGCTGTGCATCGACGCCTGCCCTTTTGAGCCATCAAGGACAAAGTATAACGCTGAGAAAAAGGTCGCCTTTAAGTGTGACCTGTGTAAGGACAGAGAACAGGGACCGGTATGCGTCGAGTACTGCCCCTTTCAGGCTTTAACATATGTAACCAAGGACGAGAGGTTATAGGTATGGCAATAACATTTGGTTGGGCCGGGACAGTTTTGTTTGTTGACCTGTCAAGCGGGAAAGTAACCAAAGTCGCCACAACAGATTACCGACCGGAAGAGTTTATCGGGGGGCTAGGGCTTAATACCCGGATTTTCTGGGACCTTGGCTGTCCGGAAGTAGCGGCTTATCACCCTGATAATCCCCTCATCATTTCCAATGGGCCGCTCGCCGGGATATACGGCCCGTTTGGCAAGGGGCTAATCTGCTCGATATCACCGCAGAGCTACCCCCGGGAACTATTTAACTACTCTTCGTTCGGGGGCAGGTTCTCAACAGAGCTGAAATACGCCGGGTACGATGCTCTGGTCGTCCTAGGGAAATCGGCAAAACCGGTCTATCTTTCAATACGCGATGAAGATATCGCCATCAAGAACGCCGATGACCTCTGGGGCGTAGATACTTTTGAAGCACAGCAGGCATTACTGGCCAATGAGGCGGGGGCATCAATACTGGTTATCGGGCCGGCCGGCGAAAACCTCAGCCGCATCTCGATAATTTTAACGGAGACCAACTCCGCCGCCGGACAGGGTGGCTTCGGGGCTGTCATGGGTTCCAAGAACCTGAAAGCAATCGCCGTTAGAGGCAACGGGGCGGTGCACGTTGCCCGGGCCCGCGATGTCGTGCAGTTAACCAGCGTTATTACCGAAGAGAATAATCAGAATGCCGGGCAAATGGGCAGAATTTTTCGTACCCCTTACGGCTCCCCGGATGAAATACAGGAGATATTCGCCAATAAATACTATGTCAAGCAACACGGGTGCTACGGCTGTCCGCAACAATGTCAAAGTGTCAATTACATCCCCGGCATAGGACTGAGCGGTAGCAAATGTGCCAACTGGGGATGGTCACCATTGTTCAGCGATGCCCCCAGGGATATCTGGCAGGCAAATGTGTCGATGCAAAAGGTGGGCATAAATAGCTTTGATATAACCTGTGGAATACCTCTCCTGCTACTGCTCGCTTATCAAGCCGGCATCCTATCAACCAGGGAAATCGAAGAGGATGTAGGTCTGCCAGCGAGCCAATGGTTAGGCGGTACGGCCACCGAACAAGAATTCCTGAGGGTGTTCTTTAACAAAGCCGCCAGCGGGGAAATCCCCTACGGTGAAGGCACGCCGAGGTTTACTGAGTACTTCAGG
Organism: Dehalococcoidia bacterium; assembly: GCA_011191985.1. GTDB lineage: Bacteria > Chloroflexota > Dehalococcoidia > Dehalococcoidales > W111 > W111. The sequence goes on along the minus strand of DUEU01000081.1, from coordinate 11,532 downwards.
CAGCGGCTACCGCATGGCGAAGAGCTGATGAGTTTGCAGGAAGAGCTTTATACCGCCCACGGTAGCGCCTATCACCATGTGGATAACCTTGGTAGTGCCCTGCATTGGGCTACCGACAGTCGGGACCCTCTGGGGTCAACTCATGAATACAAAGACCCGCCGCCAGAAATCACGGATTACTTCGGTCTGCCGCCATACAGCGGCTACCAGATTCTTGATACCAGCAAAACGGTCTACGCGGGGGCCGAACTGGTAACTACCTGGGTTCAGGAGAACCAGTGTTTGAAAAATTCTCTGACGGTATGTGAGTACTGGAGCCATGTTAAAAGTTTCTACAAACCTCCCGAGCTGGACCTCAGGGTCATGGAAAGCAGGTTGTTCTCGGCCGTTACTGGTATTGATATGGATGTTGAGAAGCTGGCCAGGGCTGGCGAGAGAATCTGGAACCTACGCCGGGCGGTTATGGTCAAAAGAGAAGGCCGCACCCGGGAAGACGACATTATTAACGAGCCGTACTTTAAGAAGGCTATCACCTGCTATGGTGGCTCCATGCTCGGGAAGAAAAACGGACCGATAGACAGGAGTAAATTCGAAGCGCTTAAAGACCGGTACTACGAGCGGCGCGGCTGGGATGTCAAGACCGGGCGGCCGAAAAGGGCCAAGCTGGAAGAACTGGGCCTTAAGGACATCGCCGACGAGCTGGCCGGTTTGGGCAAGTTGCCCTAGCATTACGGTGCCCTTACGATAGTCCGTCTCTCGCGTTATTGTTTTTCATTTTCAGTCGAGAGTCGTCCATTTGAAAAGTTAGCACAGGTAGAAGTTTGCTTATTCGAGCGAAACACCTTAAAATAGGCCCGTTGCGGTAATTAGTGGCACTTTAAAGGGCACAATAAGGGAGGCAATCATGTTAGCAGTTACTGGCGTGACCGGTGAAGTCGGCGGCAGGATAGCGGCCCGGCTGGCCAAGCTGGAGCTGGCGCAGCGGCTCATCGTCCGCGACCCCAGCCGGGCACCGAGTCTGCCGGGCGCCGAGGTTATGGTAGCTTCTTCCTACGGAGATGCCGTGGCCATGGGCCGGGCCCTGGCCGGCGTAGAGACGCTGTTCCTGGTCTCAGCACAAGACCGGATGGGGTTTATCAGGCGCTGCGCCGAGGCCAGAGCACCCCTCCCCGCGTATGACCGTGTACAGGAGCATACGGCAGCGGTCGCCGCGGCCGCGGCGGTCGGGGTCAAGCACATTGTCTACCTCTCGTTCATAAGCGCCGCGCCCGACGCGACCTTCATCCTGGGCCGCGACCACTTCCACACCGAGGAGTACATACGCTCCACAGGGGTACCATTCACCTTTCTGCGGCAGAGCCTTTACATGGACAAGGCGCCGCTACATGTCTCGGCCGACGGCGTTATCCGGGGGCCAGCCGGCGAAGGGCGGTCAGCTTGGACAGCACGCGACGATATTGCAGATGTAGCGGTGGCGGTCATGACCGGGAGTGGACACGAAGGACTTACCTACGATGTCACCGGCCCCGAGGCACTCACGCTGGCAGAGACTGCCGAGCGGTTGTCGGCGGTAACCGGCCGGAAAATCACTTACCAGGCGCAGACCCCCCATGAAACGAGGACTTTGCGCAATGCGAGCCGCCTTGACGAGTGGGAGGCCAACCGCCGGGCGGTAACGGGGCACGGCATCACCGATTACGAGGTGGAGGTCTGGGTCTCCCACTACCTCCAGATGGCCACCGGCGAGGCGGCCATCGTCAGCGACACGGTCCCCAGATTGACCGGACACAAGGCAATTTCGCTTGCCGAGTACCTGGACAAGTACCCCGAAAGTTACCAGCACCTCCTCAATACCTGATAACCAGGGATCTCATACCTGGGTCAGCCCACCCCGTTGTTTTTGGCCGTGAAGCGTGCTGCCTTCGGAGGAGGCAAAATGGAGAGCAACGATTTATATTTTGAAGATTACCGCGTGGGGGAGTGGGGAGAGACCTGCGGCCGGACCGTTACCGGGGCCGATGTCCTTCAGTTCGCCAGCATAACCGGGGACTTTGCCCCGGCGCATATGGATAAACACGTCATGGCCAAAGGCGAACCGGGCGTGAGGGTCGGTCACGGATTTTTAAGCACCTGTCTGGTAGTAGGTATGCTTTCATATTATGCGCCTCATATTGTCGGTCGTGATACACCGGCGGTGTGTCTGTGGGCCATTGAATCGAGGTACCCGAAGCCGGTTTTCCTGGAAGATACCCTGAGACTTCGATGGTCTATTGAAGAGAAAACTCCTGATTCAGACCGGCCGGGATTCGGCACGGTCAGGACCGCTTACCGGTTGCTGGACCAGGAGGATGAAATCGCCTGTGATGGTGTTTTGACCACCAAGGTCAGGATGCGGCATGCCGATGGCGCCCGGATAGAGTATCGGCCGGAGGTGCCGGCCGATTTCGTGGAGTTCGTCCCGGACTTCGACAAGATTTACGCCCTGGAAGACCTGGTGATCGGGGAGGGGTCTGAGAGCTACGGGCGGATGATTACCGAAACCGACGTTGTCAACCTGATGGGGCTTACTCAGGACTATAGCCGCCTCTACCTGGACCCGTCCTACGCTGAGAAGACCGTATATGGTGGCAAGATTGTTCCATGGTTGCTGGTGACCACTATGGCTCTCGTTCTGGCCAGCCGGGATGGGCCCTATTTTAAGATAAAGAGGCTCAATGCCCCTTACATCGGCCACCTCAGCGAGCAGATTTCATTCCTGGCGCCGGCTAGAATCGGCGACGTTATCCACTGCCGCATCCGCTGTAACGCCAACCGGATTTCCAAGACCAAGCCGGATAGGGGGCTCATCACCTTCCGTCAGCAGGCCATCAATCAGAGAAATGAAGTGCTGGTGGACATGCAAACCTTAATGATGATGCCCACCCGGGCGGCGGCCGCTCAGCTCCATGAGACTACGTGGGTGTTCAGCACGACTAGGCAGGGTAAAAACCGGCAGAGTGACGGCAAGTAAATCAGCGGTCATTCGCCAGTGAATACTGGCTTCCTTTTTTCGGCAAATGCTCTCAGGCCTTCGGCATGGTCCTTTGATTGGCCCAGGGCTTCGTGCTCCCGGTAGGCAACCTTCAGGGCTGATTCTGGGCCGCCTTCCAGAGCTTGCTTAATCACCGTCTTTATAGCCCGTGATCCCAGGGGCATTTTGCCGGTCAGTTTGGCGGCTATCTCGCGCACTTTTACCCCAAGCTCGTCCGGCGGGACAACGTAGTTTACCAGCCCGGCCTTCTCACACTCGCGGGCTGTCCAGATGTCACCGGTGAGGGCCATCTCCACCGCCTTCATGAAGGCCATCTTCCTCGGTGCCAGGGAACAAAACAGGGGGCCTATGCCCACGAAGTTGGCGTGTGCGTCCCCGATGCGTGCCTCTTCTGAGGCAATCACTATGTCACAGCACAGGATCAGTTCCAGACCACCGGCGGTGGCCACACCGTTAACAGCCCCTATGACGGGCTTGGGGAAACTGGTGATGACATCAAACGTGCCCGGCAGGTTCTGGTAAAACGCTTTTTGTCGCTCCGGATCGGCGAACATTTCGCTTATTTCTTTCAAGTCAGCCCCCGGACAGAAGGCCCGGCCACTACCGGTGAGAACGACTACTCTTACATCCCGGTCCTCTCGGGCGCTAGCAAAGGCCTCCATTAGCTCATGGTGCATCTTCATGTTTATGGCGTTCAATACCTCGGGGCGGTTCAAAGTAATCGTGGCCACTCCCCCATCCTTCTCATACAGGATAGTTTCGTAGGTTTTCATCAATCCTCCTCTCGTTATCTTCGAGCCTTCTTATCCGTGCATCCGCAATACCGCGGCCCCCTGGATTTTCCCCTGCTTCAGCAAAACCAGGGCTTCGTTGGCTTCCTCCAGTCTGAACTCCTGGACCTCGGGGACAATCGGAACTTCCGCCGCCAGAGCCAGGAAATCCTGCACATCCTGTCGGGTGACGTTGGCGACACTTTTCAGCTCTCTCTCATACCACAGCAAGCGGGAATAGTCCAGCGGCGGCACTGGATTTCTCTTTCGAATCACCGCCATCACCAGCCGTCCGCCCTTTTCCAGGACTCGCAGGGCACTGGGTACTGTCTCGCCGACCGGAGTAAAATCAATGGCGCAGTTAAGTTTTCGGGGAGGGTCATCTTCGGCTTTGCCCGCCCAGGCCGCGCCCAGTTCCCGAGCCAGGTTTTGGTGCTCCGCACTTCTGGTGAAAACGTAAACTTCACAGCCCCAGTATCTGGCGACCTGGATGACGATGTGGGCCGAGGCGCCAAATCCGAAAAGCCCCAGCGTTTGCCCCGGCTTAATGTCGGCAAGTCTTAAATCTCGAAACCCGATGGCCCCGGCACACAATAAGGGCGCTGCCTGAGAATCGCTGAAGCGGTCAGGGATCGGATAGGCGAAATCTTCAGAAACCAGCGTATATTCGGCATAGCCTCCGTTAGCCTGACAGCCGGTGCCCTCGAAATCGGGGCACAGGTTTTCGTTACCCTCCCGACAGAAATAGCAGCTTCCGCAGGCAGTGTATATCCAGGCGATGCCAACCCGGTCCCCAGTTTTAAACCTGGTTACTCCTGGACCCAGTTTTTCTACCCTGCCAACGATTTCATGGCCCAAGATGACCGGGAGCTTGGGCCTGAGTCGTCCCTCGATTTCGTCCAACTCGGTGTGGCAAACCCCACAGGCGGATACCCTCACCAGTATCTGCCTTGACTCCGGCTGCGGTACCGGCAGCTCTACCAGTTCGAGGGACCGGTCTTCCACCGGCGAAATCCGCCGCAAAATCTGTGCCCTCATGCTGACCTTCTCTTTCACCTTTTTACCCTGAACAATGCTCAGGGCGACGGTCTAGCTTTCCAGATGTGACATATCGTTCAGCCCGGCCAGCCAGCGTTGGTCGCCAGCAATCCGGACCACACTCAACGAGGCGTTATTGATGTCGAAACGGCGGTAGATATAATTTGGTGACCCGAGAACATAGGCTACCAGCACCTTGATAATGACCTCGTGGGTAACGATTGCCATTATTTCGCCCTGGTCGGACGCCACTATTCTGTGCAGGGCCCGGATAGCGCGCTCGGTTACCTGAGTTAAACTTTCGCCACCGGGCACAGTAACAGATGATGGGTCACTCCGCCACTGCCGCCAGACTTCCGGCCATCTTTGCTCGATCTCAGTTGGGTATAGTCCCTGCCAGTCGCCAAGGTTTACTTCAACCAAGTCGTCCATGACCGCTGGCTTAAGTCCGTGGGGTTCCGCCAGAATGGCGGCGGTAGTATGTGCCCTCCGCAGTGGACTGGTGTGGACCGAACGGAGGGGTAGGCTGGAGAGCCGGGAAGACAGGCGAGATGCCTGGTTATAGCCGGCCTCATTCAGGTCTTCACTGGACCAACCCATATAGAAGTTACTTATGTTTGAATCAGTCTGTCCATGACGAACGAGCAGGATGGTCGTGCTCATCTTATCTTCCATTTAAGAGCCAATATAATGCAGTGTGAACGACACCTGGTTTTGGTGAGACGTGTTTTTACAGTGCTGTGCATTATTATAAAGCCTATGAGGCATAAATGCGAGGGGATGCTTTACAATAGTGCCTGCTCATGAGAACGACCGGCGTTTTCAGTTTGCCGTTTCGTGCCTGTACTGATATAATAGTTATGGCTGGAAGTACCAAGGCCTGGATTCCTCAGCAAGTTCCATGTGGTTCCCGCCAGTGGTTATCATTCTGCTTGCATAGGAGGCTAAATGGACATAGTAGTCTGTGTTAAGAGGGTCCCCGATACCAGCGAGGCCGATGTTATCATCGCCAAAGACGAGCGGACGGTCGAGGCCGGAGACCTGGTCTTTGACATCAACGAGTGGGACAAATATGCGGTGGAGGAGGCCGTGCTGCTAAAGGAGAAGTACGGCGGTACAGTAACCGCAGTAACTCTGGGCCCTGATGAGACGGAGGATACCCTGAGGAGGTGCTTTGCTACCGGTGCCGATAAGGCCATCAGGCTGACCGACAGCGCCTTTGAGGGCTCGGACGCGGCCGCCATTGCCAAGATTATCCACCAGGCGGTCAAAGACCTGAAGTTCGACCTTATATTTACCGGTACCCAGGCGAGCGACGACGGTTACGGGCAGGTAGGGCCGGTACTGGCTTCGTTGCTGGGTACACCCCATGCGTCTGTGGTGACCCAGGTTGATATCGCCGACGGCAAGGCCAGGGTGCAACGGGAGCTGGAGGGTGGGCTGAGCGAGGTGGTGGAGGTACCGCTGCCGGCAGTCTTTACCATTCAGACCGGCATTAACGAGCCGAGATACGTCAGCATTATGGGCGTGAGAAAGGCGGCCGGGAAGGAGATAGAAACCGCCGGCCTGGCTGACCTGGGCCTGACGGCCGAAGACGTCGGCGAGAAAGGCTCCATGACGAAGGTCGAGAGGTTATTCCTGCCCCCGGTAACCAAGGAGGCCGAGATAATCCAGGGCAGCCCCGACGAGGCGTCAACAAGATTGGCCCAGATAATAAAGGACAAGGGGGGCTTTAGCTAAAATGAGCCAGATATTTGTTCTTGCCGAGCACCGAAAGGGTAGTCTCCGGGAAATCACCTGGGAAATGTTGAACAAAGGAGCCGAACTGGCTTCGCGTTCCGGCAGCGAGCTGGTGGCCGTGTTATTGGGAAACCGGATGGATAGCTTTGCCGGTGAACTGGCTCACGGGGCAGACCGGGTGCTAGTGGTCGAAGATGAACAGCTGGAAAACTATAACAGCGAAATCTACCAAAACGTATTATCCCGCCTGCTCAGTGAGTATGAACCAGTGCTTACTCTCATCGGACACACTGCCTTTGGCATGGATTTAGCCCCCAGCCTGGCAGCGGAGATGGGGATGCCCCTGTCCACTGATTGTATCGACGTAGACCTGGAAGGGGACAAGCTTACCGCTACCAGGCAGATGTACGGCGGCAAAGTGAATGCTGAGGTCTCCTTTGCCCCGGCCAAGCAATACCTGGTAACCCTGCGGTCGGGTATGTTCCCCGCCGAGGCGGCCGCTACCAAAGACGGTAAGATAGAGAAATCAGACTTTCCCCCGTCAGCGACTGACCGGAAAAAGTTTATCGAATACCTGGAGGCGGCGATTGGGGCCGTGGATATAACCCAGGCCGATGTCCTGGTCTCGGTGGGGCAGGGTATTGGCGATATTAAAAATATGCCGCTGGTGGAAGAACTGGCATCGTCACTCGGGGCAACCCTGTCCTGTTCCCGCCCCGTGGTGGACCGGAAATGGCTGCCCAAAGGGCACCAGGTTGGCACCTCGGGCAAGACGGTCAAACCGAAGGTTTACCTGGCTATCGGCATCAGCGGCGCCTTCCAGCACGTCGCTGGCGTTAAAGCCAGCACTATCATTGCCATAAACAAGGACCCTAAAGCCCCCATCTTCCGCGTGGCCGACTACGGTATTGTTGGCGACCTTTTCCAGGTAGTCCCCCTGTTAAAAGATAAGGTAACGGCATTGAAAGGGAGTTAAGAATGGATTTCGGGCTTTCTAAAGAGCAGCGAGATATTCAAAAGGCGGCTCGTGAGTTTGCCGAGGCTGAGTTCGATAAGGACTATATGCTTGACCTCGAACTGAACCACAAATTCCCCCACGAGCTGCTGAAGAAGGCGTGTGACCTGGGATTTCTCGGCATAGACTTTCCCGAGGAGTACGGCGGGGCTGGTTACGGCCTGATGGAAAAAGCACTGGTGTGTGAGGAGTTCGGTCGGGTTGGCGGCGGCGTCGGTACCACTGTTAGTACCTCTCATTTTGCCTCTAAGATAGTGTTGAGGTCGGGGAACGAGGCGCAGAAGAAAAAGTACCTTCCTTCGGTATGTAGCGGTGAAAGCCTTCCGGTAGCCGGCTGCTTTACCGAGCCAGACCGGGGCAGTGACCTGGTCACCTTTCCTCTATCGACCACCGCAGTCAAGGACGGTGCCGACTACGTTATCAACGGGCCCAAGACCTTTATTAGCTTTGCCGACGTTGCCGGGTTCGGCGTGGTGCTGTGCCAGACAGACCCCGAGGCCAAACCTCCCTACCGGGGGCACAGCACCATCATCGTTGATAAGCCATCAGAACAGCCAGGAATAACTATCACTGATTTTGTAAAGATGGGCTGGAAGTCGTGCGCCACCACCCAGATGTCTTTCAGCGAAGTGAGAGTACCCCAGGAGAATCTGGTGGGCGAGGAGAACCGAGGCTTCTACCATACTATTAACTTTCTTGATGAGTTCCGGGTAGAGATAGGGGCTTGCAGCGTGGGGACGGCCCAAGGTGCCTTTGAGAAAGCCCTGGCCTATGCCAAGACGCGGGAGGCTTTCGGGCGTAAGATAGGTACCTTTCAGGCCATCTCGCATAAGCTGGCCGATATGGCTACCAAGATAGAGTCGGCCCGCTTGATAGTCTACAAAGCCGGCTGGCAGTTTGACAAAGAGGGCAAGGTTGACCCCAAGCTTTCCTCGATGGCAAAGTGGTACCCGGCCAGGGTAGCAGTGGAGGTGGCCGACGAGGCCATTGAAATCCTGGGAGGCCACGGCTATATGCTCGAGAACGAAGTGGAACGCTTCTACCGCGATGCCCGGGTATATGAGCTTATTGAGGGGACGAGGGAAATACACAAGAATACCATTGCCCGTTCCCTGCTAGGTAAGCTGGAATAGGATATAACAATATGCAGCAAGGTCTTGCTGAAAAGTATGAACTGTTCGGGTGTATGCAGTGTGGCAAGTGCACGGCCGGTTGCCCCGTTTCCTTGAGAGGCCCGCTCAATATCAGGAGACTGATCCGTGAGGTAATGATTGACCGGAACCTGGAGGCAGCGGCACGGCCTGAGTTCTGGGACTGCACGACCTGCTCGACCTGTAGCCTGCGCTGTCCTCGCGGCCTGGAACCCCACGAGCTGATAATAGGCATCCGGGGTGCCCTTATCGAAGAAGGACGCATTCCAGCAACGGCCCGGGATGCCCTGGAGGGGGTATTCAAGCACGGCAATCCCTGGGGGCGGATCAGGAGCAAGAGGTCAGAGTGGGCGGCTGACCTTGGCATCAAGGACCTCTCTAAGGGAGATAAGGCTGACCTGCTGTATTTTGTCTGCTGCGCTGCCAGCTATGACCCCAGGGTACAGGAGGTAGCTAAAGCATTGACCGACAGCCTGGCCAAGGCCGGGGTTGACTTCGGTATTCTGGGCAATGAAGAAAGCTGCTGCGGCAGTGAAGTCCGCAGGATGGGCGAAGAAGGGCTCTTCGAAATGCTGGTCGAGGACAACCTCAAGCTGTTTCATGAGCGCGGTATAACCAAGGTAGTCACCACCTCCCCCCACTGCTACGACGCTTTCAAGAACAAATATCAGGACAGCGAAATCGAGTTCCAGCACTACACTCAGCTCGTGGCCGACCTCATCAGCCAGGGGCAACTTACTTTCTCCAAAGAGCTGAACAAGGTGGTTACCTACCACGACCCGTGCTACCTGGGGAAGCAGAACAGCATATACGATGAGCCCAGATATATACTCAAGTCCATACCGGGGATACAGTTCGTTGACTTTGACCGCTGTCGGGAGAGGAGCCTGTGCTGTGAGGGAGGAGGCGGACGGATGTGGGTGGAGGGGACGGATGCTGGAGAACGCCTGTCCGGAATCAGAATTAGAGATGCGGTGGAAATGGGCGTGGACATCGTGGCAACAGCATGTCCTTTCTGCCTGTTGACCCTCGAGGACGCGGCCAAGACCGCTGGTTTAGATGGCAAAATTGAAATCAAGGATATTATGGAGCTGGTTGCTCAAGCAATCTGAGTTTCACCTATCTCGCAAGATTGACACCCTGACTTCCTCTGATAAAGGTGGTATTGCATGACTCCGTCAGCACTAGTAATAGGCGGTGGGATCGCCGGTATGCAGGCGGCCCTGGATATCGCCAACGCTGGTTTCAAGGTCATCCTGGTGGAGAAAAGCCCCACCATCGGGGGGCATATGCTCCAGTTCTCCGAGGTCTTCCCGACCCTGGACTGCCCCCAGTGCATTGGCACCCCCAAGATGGTCGAGGTCGGGTCACACCCCAACATAGAGCTAATGGCCTATTCCGAGGTGGAGAGTGTCACCGGCCGTGTCGGCGACTTCAAAGTCAGGATAAAGAAGAAGCCGAGATATGTTGATATAAATAAGTGCACCGGCTGCGGGGAATGTGCCAATGTCTGCCCGGTCAGCCTGCCCAGCGAATGGGACATCGGTATGAGCACCCGGAAGGCGGCCTATATCCCCTTCCCCCAGGCGGTGCCGGCCAAATACACCATAGATAAAAGAGAGGAGCGCCCCTGCAAGGCCGCCTGCAAAACGGCCTGCCCCATCGGCACCAATGTGCCAGGCTATCTGGCGCTGATCGCCGCCGGCAAACCGCAAGAGGCCTATGACCTGATAAGACGGACCAACCCGCTCCCGGCCGTCTGCGGGCGGGTCTGTTACCACCCCTGTGAGGACGCCTGCAACCGGGGCCAAGTTGACGACCCCCTGGCTATCGCTGCCTTAAAGAGATTTGCCGCCGACCAGGTAGACATTGATAAGCTGGAAACACCACAGATAACCAGAAATGACCAGAAGGTTGCCATCATCGGCAGCGGGCCGGCCGGGCTGACCGCGGCCAATGACCTTGCCCTGCTGGGCTACGGCGTCACCATATTCGAAGCCCATCCGGAGCCGGGCGGTATGCTGAGGGTGGGCATCCCCGAATACCGCCTGCCCAAGGAAATGCTGGCCAGGGAGATAGCCTACATCCAGAGGCTGGGGGTGGAGATAAAGACCGGTACTAGAATAGGCGAGCAGCTAAGCCTTGAGGAACTACGGGACAAATATCAGGCCATCTTTATTGCCGCCGGCGCCCAGGATAGCCTGGAACTCGACGTACCCGGCAAAGACACCCCGGGGGTTATCAGTGCCCTCAGCTTCCTCCACGATGTAAACATGGGTAAAAAAGTTGCGGTGGGCGCGAGAGTAGCGGTAATTGGCGGCGGCAACACGGCCATCGATGCTGCCAGGGTAGCCCAGCGTCTAGGCGCTGCCTCGGTTACCGTTGTCTACCGGCGCTCGCGCCCGGAAATGCCGGCCAATTCTGCCGAGGTCGAGGCGGCTGAAGCGGAAGGCATCGAGATTATGTTCCTGGCAGCGCCGACCAGGATAATCGCCAAGGATGGCAGGACCTCTCAAATGGAGTGCATCATGATGGAACTGGGCGAGCCAGATGCCAGCGGGCGGCGCCAGCCTATCCCCATCGAAGGCTCAGAGTTCACCATTGATGTTGACACCGTTATCCCCGCCCTGGGCCAGGCACCGAACCTTGCATTTGCCAAAGGGCCGGGGCTGGAGGTCACCGAGAGGGGGACAATCGCCGCCGATGCAACCTCTCTGGCCACCAATATAGAGAGTATTTTTGCCGGTGGAGATGCTGTCAGCGGCCCGGATATGGTCATCACCGCCA
>DUEU01000080.1 GCA_011191985.1 Dehalococcoidia bacterium | reverse complement strand
CCCTCGAACCTTCGCCACCCCTTGATAGGCCGTTCCTCGTATCGGGCATCAATGACGAGCAGTGGGATGTCTTTATATCTGGGGTGCTGTCCTAGCCATTGATATATGGAGAAGGCCTGTCCGGCCGGGGCTAACGTCCCCAGCACAACTAGAGCGGGTTCCAGTGCCATCATCTCCTGGGCCAGTGTCTTGTCGGATGCCGTTATCACCTTATAACCCTTAGCTTCCAGAATTCGCCGAAAAGCCTCTACAAAATCGAGCTCGTCATCAATAATCAGGATCTTTTCACTCTTCTTAATATTGGTTTTCGCTGGCTTGGTTGACCTACCGTTGCCCATTTTACTTTACCTCCTCACAATAGATTCGGCTAACCGGTCAGGCATGGCCATGCTTTACTAAGGTCATCTATGGGGACACACTAACCAGCTCGGCTGCCTCCAGGATATCAGGTACCACACCTTCATTGCCCACTGCCATAATATGGACACCGTGGCACAGGTTTTCATCCTTTATGGTTTTTATAAGTCTGGCCGCAATCTCGATCCCTTTCTGAAGCCCCTTGCCCTTCTCCACGTCAGCCAGCTCATCGATAATGGCCTGGGAAACGATTATCCCCGGAACATTGTCATTCATGTAGCGGGCCATCCTGGCAGAGGCGAGGACTATAATACCGGCCAGTATTTTAACGTTGAACTGGGCGGCGTATTGCATGAACCGGCGCAGGCTTGCCAGGTCAAATATACCCTGGGTCTGGAAGAACTGGGCCCCGGCAGAGACCTTCTTCTCAAATTTGATGAGTTGTGGCTCAACAAAGTCTGCTTCCGGATGTACCGAGGCACCAATATAGAATCTTGGCACGCCCTTTAGTTCGTTTCCTTCTATATCTGTTCCCGATTCCAGCGTCCTGATCATCTTCAATAATTGGACAGAATCCAGGTCAAAAACAGGCTTCGCTTCCTTATGGTCCCCCACGTCAATAGAATCTCCGGTAAGGCAGAGTACGTTGGTGATGCCTCTGGAGTAGGCCAGGAGAAGGTCAGCTTGAAGCGCCAGACGGTTGCGGTCGCGACAGGTCATCTGAAGGATAGGTTCGCCACCGTGTTCCTTCACCAGCAGGCAGCCACCTAACGAGGGAAAGCGCATGACGGAACTCTGGTGGTCGGTAACGTTTATAGCGTCGACCCTGTCCTTTAGCAAATCTATATGATGAACTAAGTCGGCAGTATCAGCACCCTTGGCCGGCCCGACCTCTGTTGTCACCACAAATTCACCTGAGGAGAGTTTCTCTTCAAATAACGAGTTAATCATCACTCCCTCCTGCATTGATACTAGCCTGGCGCAGGATCCTCTTTGGTCTGGGAATTGTCCGGAAGTTCCGGGGAGGGTAATATCGGCGCATTCTTTCCAGTTGGTGAAGTGTTTCCAGGCGCTGGTAGATTAAGATCCAGGCACAGTCCATGTCCTTATTGGCTTCGCATTTACCATTTTTGGTTCCGGCACAAGGGCCATTAAGTATTCCCTTGGTACATCTGGTAATAGGGCAGATACCAGCCGTTTCGTCCAGTCGGCAATCGCCACAGGCGGCACACCGTTCATCCCAGACCCCTGATTCTTTAGTCATACCCATGAAGGAGGTATTAACACCGGGCAGCACCGGTAGGTCCGGGAACCGCTCGGCTATAGCCTGCACCCCGATACCACAACCAAGCGAAAGGACTACATCCACATCGGCGATTTTGTCTACCAGCAGGTCCAGGAATTCCGGGTCACACTGTCTCTTTAAAGTATATTCCGAAAAGCTATGAGTGCCATTGCCGCTCTTTGTCTGTGCCAGCCGTAATGCGCTGTGGAGAAAGGAGACCTCACGTTCGCCACCAGCATCACAGACTGTCATGCAGGTGCCGCAGCCAAGGATTAGCACCCTCCCGTAAGGAGAAATCATTTGTTTTATTTCTTCGAAAGGCTTTTGCTCGGCAACTATCAACTCTTCACCTCCTGCGATATTACCGAGGCTAAACAGAGACTGCTAACTTTTTCAACGAATCTGTCTAACGCCTCGGTAGGGTCTTCATCAGTGGTCTCTAAGGCAAAAGCCTGCAGGCGCTCGGGCTCAAGACCGATCGGCGCTAGTACCTTTTTGACCTTTTCAACACGCTGGTAAACCCGGTCGGTAGTATTCTCTCTAGCACATTGTTGCCCGCACCCGGCGACGAAAACTCCCTCGGCACCTATCTCGAAAGCCTGCAATATGTGATCGGCCTCTACCTTGGCTATGCAAAGGACCGGTACTATCCAGACGCCTGCCTTAGCCCCTCGCCACAGACCGGCCAGAGTGCCGGTGCCAAATAGCCCATACTGGCAGCAGAAGCCAACAATAAGTGGCTTGCCCTTTGATTCTGCAGTAGACCTGATGATATGACTAAGCTCCTCAGTGACGTGTCGTCGGTCAAACGGTTTTCTCAGGACTATCGCCTTTGCCGGACATTCGGCAACGCATATCCCACAGGCCTGACATTGGTCAGCCGGTATCTGAATCGTACCGTGAGCATCCAAATAGGGCACGTGGTACGGGCACACCCTCAGGCAGGTAAGGCAGGTGGCGCACTTGTCTTGAAATAGGATTTCAACACCTACACCGCACCGCAGACACCTTCTAGCTTCATTGACCGCTTCTTCCCAGCCATAGACGAGCTCCACTGGCACGAAGTCTTTCGCTCTGGCTTCAAGTGGTAGGACTGGTGGCTCAACTCGCCCGATTTTCCTCACCATCTCTATCGTTTCGGGCAGCAGGTCTCCGGTCAGCCTGTCTCTCCCTGCTTTGTCAGGTAGCGGGTATCTGTGCTGGAGATAATCATCAATACGGGACGCGGCCAGCCTGCCCGCCGCTAGTGCCTCGGTTACTGTCGCTGGCCCAGTTACCGCATCCCCGCCGGCAAAGACCCCAGCCCTATTGGTAGTAAGTGTGACCGGGTCAACCTGAATAGTGCTCCCCTTACCAGTGCGAACTCTAAAGTCACTCGTGGTCTGAGGTGCCTGTCCCACGGCGGCGATCAAAGTATCAAATTCCTCACTGAACTCGCTATCTTTGATCGGTACGGGCTGTCGCCGTCCACGAGCGTCTGGCTCGCCCAGTTCCATCCTTACGGAGGTTACTGTCAGCCTTGCTTTTCCCCTTTCTATTCTGGTCGGTGACACAAGATACTGGATCTCTATACCCTCTTCCAGGGCCTGTTCCACTTCCCCGGGACTCGCGGGCATTTCCGCTCGGCTACGGCGATACAAAATAGTCACCTGCTTTGTCCCCAGCCGGGCGGCAGTACGGGCCGCATCAATGGCCACGTTCCCTCCCCCCACCACGGCCACCCTCTTCCCCAGAGATGGCTTGAGCCCGAGGTTTACCTCGCGGAGAAAGGTTGCCCCATCTATTACCCCGGGGCTCTCTTCTCCTTCTATGCCCATTCTAAGGCTCTGATGGGCACCAACCGTTATAAAGATAGCCCGGTAGCCTAGTTCAAATATCAGGTCCAGTGAGACCACCCGCGTATTTGTCCTGATTTCAACCCCCATCCGGGTCAGTCTCTCGACCTCCGTGTCCAGCACTTCACGGGGGAGCCGGTACTGGGGAATGCCTATCCGGAGCATGCCGCCCAGTTCCGAGTGGGCCTCGAAGATCGTTACTTGATAGCCGAGCCTCCTCAGATAGTAGGCACAGGCCAGTCCCGCTGGACCAGACCCTACGATAGCCACCTTTTCCTGGTGTGTTGTCTCGGCTTCAGCCTGGACCATTCGGTCACCACCGAATTCCACGGCGAATCTTTTCAGCGCCCGGATGGCGATAGGTTTATCGACCTGGGAGCGCCGGCAGGCATCCTCGCAAGGATGGGTGCAGACGTAGGCACAGATGGAAGGGAAGGGGTTGCCGGTTCTGATAACCTGTAGCGCTTCCATAATCCTCCCCTGGGCAACTAGGTCAACATATTCCCTGATATCCATATGCAGGGGGCAGGCAGTCTGGCAGGGAGGCACCAGGCTATGGTCGGGGGACTTTTTCTCATGACCAGTCGGATAGTCCTGGGCCTTGTCATTCACCGGCGCATACATCAGACCCCCTTAAGCGATAAAAATGGCTATATGATTACATGATACCTGAATACCAAAATGGGGCAATAGGAAGTCCACCAGAATAGACAAAGCGCTACTTCGGGAATCTCCGCCAGGGAATACCCTGATTTATGTCCAGGAAAAGCACTGAAGGGGAAGCTCAGGAAGCTGAAGGAAGGGGAATTCTCTTGCTATCACAGGGTTATGACTCGCTTGCGTATAGCAAACTTAATGAGGTCAATTTTATTGTGGATGTTCAGTTTGTTCATTAGACTGGATTTGTACCAATCAACGGTCTTTGGGCTGACGACCAGCAGTTCGGCTATTTCCCGAGCCGTGTAACCTTCGGCAACCAGCTTAAGCACTTCCCTCTCCCTGTCTGTCAGCTGCTGGTACGGGTCTTGTTCCCCTTCGGCCACGGTTTTTTGCTGACACTCGTCAACGAGGGCCGCCGCCGCTGAAGGGGATAGAAAGGAATCCCCTCTTTGGACAGCCTGGATAGCCGAAGCAAGCTCCGAAGATGATGACATCTTGGTCACGAAGCCACGGGCTCCGGCCTCAATAACGGGGATCACATATTCGCTATCATCGTACTGGGTCAGCGCCAGTACTTTCGTGGCCGGGAATTCCCTACGAATCCGGCGAGTAGCCTCCAGCCCGCTCATGATAGGCATGGCTAAGTCCATAAGCACTATATCCGGCGTGAGCCGCCTTACCTTTTCCAGGGCTTCTCGGCCGTTTGCGGCCTCACCCACTATTTCTATGTCGGCGGTGAGCGCTAGCAGAGAACGGATCCCGTCTCGCACCAGCGTGTGGTCATCAACTATTAACACCTTTATTTTCTTCATCTGTTACATCCTTAACCAGAGGCACTTTCGCTATGGCCCTAGTCCCCCGCCCTAGCTTGGACTCGACAATACCGATGCCGCCTACCAAGCTCATTCGCTCTCTCATGGTGAACAGGCCGGCACCCCGACCGCTAGCCTCCACCCGCGTGAGCTTGCTGACATCAAAGCCTTTGCCGTCGTCCTCGATACGTAATATACACTCATTGTCGTCGCGCTCGAGCTTGATTGAGACATTCTTGGCTCCTGAGTGCTCCAGGATATTGCCGATTAATCCCTGGGCAACACGATAGAGGGTTACCTCGATTTCCGGTGGCAGTCGCTCTTCCATTTCACTGAACTCAGCAGATACATTGATGCCCTGGGCTTCAAGGCTATCCTTAGCGTACCGGTGAATTGCCGCCGCCAACCCAAGCTCATCCAATAAGGTAGGGCGGAGTTCTTTCATAAGCCTGACTATTTCATAGCCAGTATGAACCGCAAAGGACTGTGTTGTTTTAACCTTGTTCATAAACTCAGCATCGGTGATACCTTTCATTTCCGCCATGGCCGTTATAGCCTGCAGGCTCAGGGTCAGACTGGTAATTGCCTGACTGGTGTCATCGTGCAACTCTCGGGCAATCCTTTTTCGTTCGTCCTCCTGGGCAGTCAGGGCATAGCGCAGGAGTGCCTGATATCTTTCTCTCGCCCCTTCCAGTCGTGTGTACAGGCTGGCTTGTTCCACCGCGGTGCCCAGATAATCGCCAATGGAACTCAGCAGGGATACGTCGTCAGCACCGAACTTGCCTACCGCATGGCTGGCGACATTCATGACACCGACCACCTTGGCCTTTGACTTGAGCGGAATGCTGACAAACCCCCTGATACCCTCGGCCCGTATTGAGACGGGACGAGCATTACGCGGGTCCTGGGAAATGTCATCCAGGAGGATGGGCTCACCGGTTTGAGCTACCCTGCCGGCTACCCCTTCGCCGGGAGATAGCTGTATCTCCTGGGCATGGCTAGGGGACAAGCCACGGTACACCCGGTAACGCAGGGTCTTGGTCTCCTCATCCCAGAGTAGAATTCCGCCAATGTCGGCATTAATTAGTTCCAGTACACTGTCCAGGGCATTCCTCAATATGGTATCCAAATCCTGTCGCTCGGTCACCACACTAGAGATGCGGCTTAATGTTGAAAGCTGGTAATGACGCCTCAGGATCTGGCTCTCCAGCTCTCTTTCGGCGGTAACGTCTCTTCTTAGTTCGACCACAGCCGCGATGTTGCCATTTTGGTCACGAAGAGGATATGCCGTGATCTTGAGATACCTGGTAGCTCCGGTCGTCTGGTCAGAATGTATAAATGTTACTGTGCTACCGCTCTGGACTATCTTGTTGATAGGGCAATCCCACAGAGGCATGCTGCATGGCTTGTCCTGGTCGTGAAGGGCCTGGTAGCAAACCTTGCCGATAAGCGACTCGGCTTTTTTCTGGAATCTGGCTCGCACTGCTAGATTAGCGAACTGGATGCGGTAATCGCGGCCAATAACTAAAAGCTCGTCTTCCACGGAATCCACTACGTCCATAAGGTTCATTTTGAAACCTGGACTTTTAGTATTTCTGTGGGTCGCTGTCTGTTTCCGGCGCATCCCTACCCCACCTTATATAAAAGTACAGCGGCGAGCAGGCGTTGTCAAGCGCAGAACTGAGTCTTTGGAGTATCTGTTAACGCGGGGCTGCTCTATTTGCCGATATATTTCAAGATGTTTTTACCGGCAATGCGACCTGAGTTAAGTTCTATTTTGCCGCTTAGAATTACTGGTTCTTGGCCCGCGCTTTCTCACTCCACATAGTAGGTTCTCTTATAAGGGGCATTGAACCGGTAGTACTCCGGCATTTGATACTCGAGCATCACATTCGGGTTGACCTCGCAGCGGATAGGTAGCCCGTAGTCAACCCTTCCACAGCAGCCAAACAGGCATTTGATACACTTGACATATGGCTTGCCCTCTCGTGCCTTGTTGGCCCACTCAGGGTCGGCAATTAGCCCCCTGCTTGAGGCTATCATGTCCGTTTTCCCTTCCTTTATGGCGCTGTTGGCCAGGGCAGGGTTATGCACCGATACCGTTATCGTCGGTACGCTGAGCTTTTTCTTTATGATGGCCGCATCCTCGATAATGGCACCGTCTTCCTCTGGCTCCATGAACGCTTGAGATTCATGGTGGGCACCGGCGGAGATGTCGATGAAGTCCGTCAGCGGCTCTACATACTGGCATATCGCGGCAGCCTCCTCTACATTAAGGCCGCCGGGCAGGTGTTCATCGGCACTTATCTTGAAACCCAGGGCAAAATCAGGGCCGACCTTCTGCTTTGCCTTATATAGAATATTCCTTAGATAACGGGTGCGGTTCTCTAAATTGCCGCCATACTCGTCGGTCCGCAAATTAGTTCGGGGAGAAAGAAAATTGGCCCCCATAATTCCATGGGCGAAATGAAACTCGGCCCCGTCAAATCCGCACCGTTTCACCATTTCTACGGTATGCGTTATCTGGTCTTCCAGACGGTGTATATCTTCGTTCTTTATCTCCTTGGGGACAGGAAACTCGTTCCCGATCAGGTCATGCTTGGCCAGGTCAAGGCCCCGCTTTTTCCACAGTTTTTCGGCCCTCTTTTGCACAACGTATTTAGGATCCATTTCTATCGGTACCGGCGAGGGCGCCAGGGCATTTGGGTTGCCCAGCAATGCCCCCAGTCGCCCTGGGCCGCCGGAATCAACCTGGGCAAAGACCTTGGCTCCCCAGGCATGGACAGTCTCGGCCAGTTCACTCCAGCCGGGCATATGGGCGGCGTCGTAAAGGAAGGGCATAAGATAAGGGACACCGATGATAGTCGGCTCTATAATAGCCGGGCCAGTAATAATAAGTCCAGTCCCTCCTTTCGCCCGAGCCGCGTAGAAGTATATCAGGCGGTCGCCTATGAACCCCCCTGGCTCGACAGCATCAGTATGAGTTGCTGCCATGACAATACGGTTCTTCACCTCAACCTTGCCAATCTTAATTGGTTGAAATAGTTCCGGGTACTTTATTGGCTTACTGCCCCTTTGCCCTGTTTTGCTCACCGTTTTTCTCCTCGTTGTATATTCCGTATATTATAGACTATTTAAGCGTAATTTCAAAAGCGCCACCCGGCCGGCGGCGGGCTATCATTAAACACATCAGGTGGCGAGGCTCCCTGGAAGAATACGCCGAGCCATGGCCCGGGGATATATGAAGGGAAAATCGTTGGCATGATCGGCCGTGATAATATAATCAACTTTGTCAATACCAGCGCCGAACCCCAGGGGTAGTATAAAGATAAACACGCCTTTTAGGGCTGCAATCCTGCATTTTATAGCACACGTTTAACGCGGATTATACGCTAAGCCATAAGTAATCCCCTATGTAACAATAGGATGTTTACGTCTGATTGACTAGAGGTAACGCCAGCGCCACCTTAGTCCATGTCAATAAGCCAGGGTGGTTTCTTCTTTTCCACAAATGCTCTTATGGCCGTCTGGCCAGCTTCGCTGGCGAGATGACGACAAAAAACCTCCTCTATGTAAGGCCATGCTTGTCCTGGGGGCATGTCCTGTGTATCAAAGAAGAGCCTCTTCACGAGTTTCAGAGCTATTGGGCTCTTACTCGCTAGCTTCTTAACCCATACCATGGTCGTTTCCTCTAGCTTTTCGGGCGGCACCACTTCGTCAAAATAGCCCCATTCATAGGCCTGTTGGGCACTGATATGATCGCCCGAGAGGATCATTCTCTTGTTTCTTTTGTAGCCAACGCGGACCGCGTTAGATCGGATGCAGCCTCAGAATAAACCAATGTTTATGGCTGGCATCGCGTACGTGGCACGATCACTGGCGATAATGATATCAGCCTCGTCGGCTGGCCCAAAGCCGTCAGTAACTGCGATTACTGGCTTGCTGATATCTCGCTCTATCAGCTGGTGGTAATTGTGAAACCTACGGCTCATATCCAAAATCGTGTCATAGTCTTTCCCCAAGACATATGATTGCGGCATCCCAGCGCTGAAAACAGGACCCTTATGGGTTAGAACAATGACCCGCACCTCATCGTCTTTATCAAATCTGAGAAAAGCATCGGTTGCCTCGTCGATCATCTCGATGGTCATTGCGTTTCTTTGCTCAGGCTGGTTGTAGGTAATTTTACCCATGGGCGGCTTCTTCTCAACTAGTATTGTCTTGTAATTCTTCATACCATTCTCCTTTAAATCAAATTAGTAAGTCTGAAATCCCTGCCCCATCTAGCAGATATCTTGATTTATTCTCTTCGCTAACTCTAGCGCTCCGACTATACCTGCCAGGTCACCCAATGCTGGAGCGACAATATAGCGATCAATGTCCTTCGTAATAGCTTCTGAACGGACATATCTGTTTAGGTTCAGTTCCACTTTGCGACGGACCGCAGGCATGAGACCGGGATTTTTCATCAGTCCACCGCCGACAATGTTACGTTGAGGAGATATGGTACATATGAAATTGCTGATCGCTAACGCTAGGTAGCTTGCCTCTAGCTCCCAGGCAGGATGGTCAAAAGGGAGCTTTTCAGGCGATTGTCCCCAGCGGAGCTCCATTGCTTTTCCAGATGCCAGACCTTCTAAACAATCAACGTGGTAGGGACAACATCCCTTGTATGGATCTTTTTGCCAATCATGAGGAATTCGTATGTGTCCCATTTCAGGGTGCAACAGCCCGTGCATCAGTTTGCCGTTTATCATACCGCCACCACCAATCCCTGTCCCCACCGTAAGATAGATAAAAGTATCAAGCCCTTGTGCTTCTCCCCAGACCTGTTCGCCTAGAGCGGCGCCGTTTACGTCAGTATCAATAGCTACCGGTACATTGAGTTGGCTGTGTATCTTCTGGGCGATGTCAACGTTTGACCATGAGTCCTTTGGAGTATTGGTAATATAGCCATAAGTTGGAGAATTTTTATCAATATCAAGAGGACCAAAGGAAGCGATACCGATTGCGGTAAGTGGCTTTAGCCGAGTATGGTCTTTGAAGAAGTGGATCGCCTTCCTGATACTCTCATCAGGACTGGTTGTAGCAAACTGAGTTTTTACAAGGTTATCCGGTGACGTACCAATGGCGCAAACGAACTTCGTTCCTCCCGCTTCAATGCCACCATAAACCTTATCTATCATTACATCCCTCCTGCAGCTTAACCAACAGTTTATTTTGATCTATTGAAGCTATTCTCCCGTTTAAGCAGCGCCTCAATAATTTCGTTTGGTAGGTAGCCAAGCACCGGAGGAGGCTTTTTGATTATATACCTCATCTAAAAAATAGGGAAGACTGATACAACCGTCCTGATAAATCTCAGTTGAAAGCTGGAAAGCGCATCTTTTTAGATAATAAAAGAAGAGTATAACGTTAAGTCACAAAAGGTGTAGCTTGAGAGGCAGATTGAGGTAAGTCGTGAGGTGGCAGTTAGTGTTCCCCAACTTCAGGAGTATGTTCAGCTCATAAGTGACAAATTGACTACCTTGGATCTATATATGAAGCGCCTTGCGTTGGACATGCTGAATATCAAGGTATGAATAGACGACCAAAACGTGGAGTTAACCGGGAGCATACCTGTAGAAGATATGGTGGTTGTGACCAAATCATCTTGATGATTTGCTCCGGAGTATAGTTTTTCCTTACCATTTATCCCCCTCTTTTGTATTCCAGTCTAACATGAAAACCGGACTCCTTTTGGGGGGCATGTCATAATATTGAACGTTGCTATTGTACTATTTTGACGTTCATATTATAATATCGCCAATAATATTGCTGTTGGTCTGTAAAGAAATACCCATCTGGTGGAAGAGCTATAATTCGCCACAGGCTTTTGTGTAAATTGGCTTTTTTAAAACAAAAAATACTTAGTATTTTACGATTTTATTTTGGTTTGACCAGTACAAACTTGTAAGATTTGGGCAACATGGGAACTTATATTGTTCGCAGAGTGTTACTTAGCATAGTTGTTCTTTTACTGATTACCATCATTACCTTTCTCTTGCTTCACATAATGCCGGGGGATCCGGCTGCTATTATGCTTGGTATAGATGCCGGCCCGGAACAGATTGAAGCCCTAAGGAAGGAACTTTGGCTTGACCGTCCGCTAGTAGTGCAGTACGGGCACTGGTTGTCTAACGCTATTCAGGGTGATCTAGGGAAGTCAGTGCTCTACGATGAGGATGTGACTGGTTTCATTACTGCTCGTTTGCCCGTAACCATGCACTTATCTTTGATGGCCCTCGTCTTAAGTGCTGTTCTAGGGGTAGGGGCGGGTATAATATGTGCCATAAGACGCGGTAGAATTCTGGATTCAGTGATTACCCTGGCGGCTAATATCGGTGTAGCGATACCTATTTTCTGGCTGGGTATTTTAGGCATCTATTCCTTGGGATTGAAACTGGGGTGGCTACCACTTCAGGGATATACATCTCCCTTTGATGATTTCTGGCTGAGCACAAGCAAGGCGATTATGCCCGTAATATGTCTGGCGATTCCCTCTCTGGCGCTTCTGGCACGGCAGACCCGGTCAAGCATGCTCGAGGTAGTCCGGCAGGACTACATCCGAACTGCCTGGGCCAAGGGTCTTAAGGAACGGGTTATAGTATTGAAACATGCCCTGAAAAATGCCCTCATACCGGTAGTAACTCTACTGGGCATACAGCTTCGTATTCTCGTTGGGGGCTCAGTGCTTGTTGAGAAGGTATTTAATGTTCCTGGCATGGGGAGACTTCTGGTCGATTCTGTTTTAGGTAAGGATTTCATCATGGTTCAGGCTTGTATTCTAGTAATCGCGCTTCTGGTTCTTCTGGCGAATCTGCTGGTTGATATTTCATATGGTTGGCTCGACCCAAGAGTACGCTATGGCTAGTGAGTGTTAGACCATGCAATTTGAATCGAAATATGATAACCGTACTAATGAAATAACCGAGGCTCCGCCTCAGGTTAGCGAGTTTCGACGTATCTTCAAGGTGATGTCCAGCCGATGGGTAGTCGTGTTCGGCGCTATTATTGTTCTGCTCCTCGTGTTGACAGCATTTTTAGCCCCCTGGATAGCGCCTTATGACCCTATTAAGCCAGACCTGAGCAGTACGCTGCAACAGCCTTCCCGTGCACACCTTCTGGGAACTGATGCCCTCGGTAGAGATGTGCTGAGCCGTATAATCCACGGTGCCTGGGTTTCGCTGCGGGTGGGCATCATAGCCGTTAGTATCGCCGGGGGCATCGGCATTATATTGGGCCTGGTTGCCGGATATTTTGGTCGCTGGGTAAACAACATTATCATGAGAATCATTGATGCCATGATGGCCATCCCGCCACTGCCGCTGTCTCTCGCTATTGCTGCTTTACTAGGCGGTGGGCTCACTAATGTAATGATATCAGTTGGTATCTCCCTGATACCAACGTATTGCCGCTTGATGTGTGGTCAGGTGCTTACCATTAAAGAAAGCGACTATATTACCGCAGCCCATGTTATTGGAGCGAGCGATATCCGTATAATGCTCCGTCACCTTCTACCTAACTCATTTCCACCGCTGCTGGTATTGATTACTCTTAACATGGGTATAGCTATTTTGGCTGAGGCTTCTCTCAGCTTTCTCGGAATCGGTATAACACCGCCAGCGGCCGCCTGGGGGGCTATGGTGAGCGATGGATACAAATACCTGTTTACCAACCCGGTACTTTCATTTGCACCTGGTGTTGCTGTCATGCTGGTGGTACTCTCCTTCAATATGGTAGGAGACGGATTGAGAGACGCGCTTGATCCCAGACTAAGGGGTATAATATAGTCGGAGAGTAGGATGGCAGCTCTGCTCAAGGTAAGGAATCTAAAGACGCAGTTCAGAACCGAGGGCGGTTTAGTTAAGGCGGTCGACGGTATCTCCTATCATGTTGATGAGCAGGAGATAATAGGTCTGGTCGGGGAGAGTGGCTGTGGCAAATCGGTGAGCCAGCTCTCGACACTGCAGTTGATACCGAACCCGCCAGGGGAAGTAGTTGATGGTGAGGTTATCTTTGAGGGTAAGGACCTGTTAAAGTTCGGTGCTAACGGTGAGAAAATGCGCTCCGTTCGTGGCGGTAAGATAAGCATGATATTCCAGGAACCGATGACCTCGCTTAATCCGGTTTTGACCGTAGGTGAGCAGTTAGTCGAGATGCTGGAGTTACACCTTAAAATGCCCCGGCAGGCGGCCGAGAAAAGGGCAGTCGAACTGCTGGAGATGGTTGGCATTCCAGATGCGAGCGCTCGCATTGATAATTATCCCCACCAATTCAGCGGAGGTATGCGCCAGAGGATTATGATTGCTATGGCTATCTCCTGCAACCCCAAACTTGTTATAGCTGATGAGCCGACCACGGCCGTAGATGTGACTACTCAGGCTCAATTGTTGGAACTCATGAAGGACATGGTCAGGCGCTTCAATGTCTCTCTAATTATTGTGACGCATAACCTTGGTGTTGTTGCCCGTTACGCTCAACGCATTTACGTAATGTATGCCGGTCGTATTATAGAGTCGGGTACCTCGAAAGATATTTTTATCGACTCCTACCATCCATATACTGTCGGCTTGCTGAAGTCGGTCCCAAGACTTGATGAACAGCGGGGGAAAAAATTGGTGCCTATCTCTGGTCTGCCACCTAATCTAGTTAATATGCCTGATATCTGTGCCTTTCGACCAAGGTGCCCTTATGCTACTCAATGCCCGGGTGAAGGATACCCCGAGCTCAGGCAGATATCTGACCAGCACTTCGTGGCTTGCCATATTGATTTTCAGGGGAAATCACGTGAATTCTATGCTAAATGACATCCTGCTCGAAGCAAAAAACCTGAAGATGTACTTCCCGATGACAAAGGGTCTTCTTAAGAGGAAGGTCGCTGATGTAAAGGCGGTTGACGGTGTTAGCTTTAAAATAAAGCGCGGCGAAACGCTGGGTCTGGTCGGCGAGAGTGGCTGTGGCAAGACTACTGTCGGCCGTTGCCTGCTGCGTTTGTATAATCCGACCGCGGGACAGATTTATTTCGAGGGGGAGGACATATCCAAACTGCCAGCAAATAAGATAAGACCACTCCGCCGCAAGATGCAACTTATCTTTCAGGATCCGTATGGTTCTCTTGACCCACGTCAGAGTGCCGGGAGCATTGTGGGTGAGCCGCTGCTGATTCATCATCTGGTAAAAACCAATAGCTATGGTGATTATAGGAGAAGGGTAAGTGAGCTATTTGCTACTGTTGGCTTGGACCCGTCGATGGTGGGCCGTTACCCTCACGAATTCAGCGGTGGGCAGAGACAGCGCATCGGGATCGCCCGTGCTTTATCCTGTGATCCCTCCTTTATTATCTGTGATGAGCCAATTTCAGCTCTGGATGTTTCCATACAAGCCCAGATAATCAATCTACTGCAGGAACTACAAGAGAAGTTGGGTTTGACCTATCTCTTCATTGCCCATGACCTATCAGTAGTACGACATATAAGTAATAGGGTTGCTGTTATGTACTTGGGTCATATAGTAGAGATTACTAACTGGAGAGAGCTCTATGATAATCCCCTTCATCCGTATACCAAGGCACTGCTTTCGGCGGTACCCATACCCGACCCTGTTGTTGAATCAAGCCGGGAGCGAATTGTCCTGAAAGGCGACGTGCCCAGCCCAATAAATCCACCACCGGGCTGTAATTTTCATCCCCGCTGTCCAATCGCCATACCAGATTGTCGCCAGGCAATTCCACCGTTGAGGTTTATCAGTGCCGACCACGAGGTAGCCTGTATCAGAGTGTAGTCCTTTCAATTATTACAGGATCAAGAGATTGACGGACATGGTTGCGCTTGACGACGGTTCCTGCCTAGCTCCGGGAGCGATAATCCATACCGTCGCAATAGAACAGGGCCAGTTTTTCTAAGTAAGGTCAGTCAGGAAACACATCCAGGTGGTTACCTCTTAGGTATCACCGGTAGTAATATATGAGAAGGGTATTGTTTATTATGGTAAATAGTCTGGACAGCTGCCTTAATTTCGGCGTCCTGACCGATAGGATGACCCGTGTTCAGATTCCGATCCCACTTTGGGAAACTACTGCTGGAGAGCTGAACTCTAATTCTGTGCCCGGCCTTAAATACGTTGCTGGTAACTCCAAGGTCTATTGAGTACTGGTAAACCTTGCCCGGCTTGATAAGCTTTGCCGCGTATTCGGATTCGCGATAGCGGGCTCTCACGATACCGTCAACCAGATTGTATGCCTTGCCATCGGGCCATACATCTACCAGCTTCCCAGTAAAGTCTGTGTCCACCGCCGAAGACGACGCCCACAGTATTAGCTCTACTGGGCCAGTTACCTCCACGTCGGTTTCCAGGGTTGCCGAGGTATATATCAGAACGTCAGCTCGCTCTTCTATTTCCCGTTGCTCGAGCGCCCCCTCTATCCAGGCATGACCTGTCTTGCCACTTTTAGTAGGGGCAGGATTTCTTGGGTCGTAGAGATAGATATCGGTTTGCTCTTCGCCGGGGAGTTGGGTGCTCAGGAACCCGTTGCCATTACGGGTGTTGGCGTGGCCGTTACTGTGAAAGTAATATTTGGTATATCTGGTATTCGGTAGCGGCCAATCTTTTTCATCCCGCCAGACATTATCGCCCATGACAAATATGCGCACCCGAGGCTCTTCCATTATGCCGTTATCAATACCTTTCAACCAGTGGTCAAACCACCGCATATGCATTCCGTTAACGTCAATTGAGGTTCCGGTCGAAGCAGCCCCAAAATCCAGATCGCCAGAGATACTCAGCTGTTCTGTTGAATGAGTCCATGGCCCCATAATTAACTTCTGATTTTTTCGGGCCAGTTGGGAGCCGCCTCTCTTTTTCATCCCCACGTAGCTTACCACAACGTCACTAGCCAAGTCGTCGTACCAACTGCATATATGAAAAGTAGGGATGACTACTTCTTCGAGAGGAGTGGGAGTATGGAGTTGCTTCCAGTAACTCTCTTCATCGATGTATGTCAAGTAGTCGGCATAGAAGGGTATTATATCGGGCTCTTTGGCTATTTTAGCGGCAGGGACATCCTTCAAGGGTAGAAAGCACAATTGATCTTCAATATTATCTATCATATAGATAAGACTCTCCCGCAGAGATTTTAGTTCCTCGGGGGGCAACGTGCTTCTACGAAGCGCACATGCGGTCACTATCAAGTACCAATTCAGCGTCTGGTTCAGTCTGAAAGCGCCGTTCTTGTAAGGTCGGGCACCATGTTGAGTTCCGGCGGGACATATAGTTTTCAGGTGGGGGGGTTGGGCCTTGGCGGCTGCCCATTGCGTAAACCCCAGGTGCGATAGACCGTACATGCCCACGTTCCCGTCACACCAGGGTTGCGCCGCTACCCATTCGACCGTATCGTAACCATCGTCAGCCTCTGCTCGACGTGCATAGAACTGACCTTCGGAGACGCCTGTGCCACGAAGGTCCTGTATTACTACCGCGTAACCGTTGCGAACGAACTTTTGAGGATTCATGTATCCACTCAAAGATTTCGGCGACTCGTCCTTGTTATAAGGTAAACGAGCAAGAATAGCCGGATGCTTGCTTTCGTCATCTGGTCTGTATATATCGGCATACAGGTTAGTGCCATCTCTCATTTTAACAGCGGCATTGATTTCGAGTTTAATAGACTCCTGTTGTAACATCTAAGTTTCTCCTTTAAGACAAGCAATGGCTAAAAATGATCTACACAGAACAAGGTAGGCCGTATATTCCCCCGATATACAGCCTACCCTTATTTTGCGGGTTCAACAGTATTCTTGGCAATGTTGATGATATTAGTGGGGGTTAGCTGGTTTCCAGCTAACCCCCATATGACTTATTTGTCCATCCAGGCATCTTCCAGAGTTGCTATACGTGACACAGTTGTAAAAAGCCCATCATCATGGACATACGCATACCGCGCGGCAATGTTAGTGGTACTGCAGATGGTGGTGATATTGGCATACTTATCCCGGATAAGGGCATTAGCCTGGTGCGTCAACGCTTTCTTTACCTCGAAGTCATCGGTGAGAGTAATCTGATTAATCACTTCGTCAGTTTCCGGAGGATAATAGGGGCTACGGTAAGGGAAACCGAAGCTCGAAAAGCCCAAAGTTAATGTCCGGCTAGAATCTGGATTTTCCGAGAAGTTCCAGCCCAATAGTGAATTGTCCCAACCACGTACAATAACATGTTCGTGAAACCCGGCCGGGTCTGTTACATCCAGGGTAAGGCCAAAGCCGGCCTCGTTAAGCTGGGCTAGAATTGCGGTGTATAAATCCACCCACGAGCTTGGAGTATTCCGCACAATAAGCGGAACTCCTAGCCCATCCGGGTAGCCTGCATCGGCCAGCAGCTGTCGTGCCTTCTGGGGGTCGTGCGAGTAGGGCGACGGTGTTGGGTTGTAGCCCCAGGTGTCCTTCCCACATGGTTGATCGGTAGCTCCCCAGTAGCCAAGACCAATCGCATCGACAGCGGGTTCACGGTCGAGGGCAAATTCTATTGCCTGGCGTACCCTGATATCGGCAAAGGGTGATTCAGGGTGGGAGCCATCACCGGCCAGACCACACAAGGACCCCATGCAAGTGCTGAAGTCGTAGTCGCCGGACGCTTCCAGACTTGCCGCGTCTCGGGGTTCAAGGCCCAATAGGACATCCCCCTCACCGGCCTGGAAAGAGGCCAGGCTTACCATGGGGTCAGCGATATAGATAAATTCCACACCATCAAGATAGGGCTTACCCTCCTGCCAGTAGCCATCAAACCTCTCGTACTTAAGGCTGACATCACGTTCGAAGCTAACGAATTTAAAGGGACCGGTACCCACCGGGTCGGTTTTCACCCCTTCCTCGCCGCCATGCGTTTCGAAGTATGTTGGTGACGTTATAATACCGATGTATGAGACGAAGGCAAACTCTAAGCTGTTGTCGAATTCAGATAGATTGATCCTAAGGGTGTAATCGTCAAGGACATCCATTGACGTTACTTTCCTGACCTCGACCCTGTCAATGCCTATGTGTTGTTCTATATTCCACTTGACCGCCTCGGCATTGAAGTCGGTGCCGTCGTGGAACTTAACGCCCTTCCTCAGGGTCACCGTCACCGTCTTGGCCTCGGCATCGCCTTTCACGTCCGTGGCCAGCCATGGTATAAGAGCACCGCTTTTGTCAACCCTCAGGAGCGTCTCGATGGCGGGGGATGCGGCTAAAATGTCATCGTCTCTCGTTATTGCCGGTCCATACCCCAGTGCGTTTGGGCTTACACCATAAATAATTTTTAGAGTACCACCTTTTGCCGGCCCGGGTGTTGGTGTTGGCGTTGGTGTCGGTGTTGGTGTTGGCGTTGGTGTTGGTGTCGGTGTTGGCGTTGGTGTCGGCTCTGGAGCACAGCCAAAGGCTGCTACCAGCGAAAGCATCAAACATAAAGCCAGGCTTAATAGAATAGTCCTGAATAATAACCTTTTAGTTTTCATGTCTTTCAATCAGTCCTCCTTCATCCAGAGTAACCTGAATCCCGTGATAACTAAACACGGGCTTTATATTTTCCCATTATCTACCACCTCCTTGAACCTTGTTTCCCTGAAAGTTGGATTTTTAGTGTAAGTCCTCGTAACGTTAATTATCAGAAAAACTTATCTGGATTTCAATACAAACAAGAGACCATCCCCTAACATGCTTTAACCATACTCTCTTCTCTCTGGTTCCCATTTCAACAGCGTCTATCGGATGAATAATATATGCCGGTCTACGTATTAATCGTGTCGTGTCAATACAGCATATCTATCACATATTGGTAAGATTGTCAATATATCAATACATAATTTTACATGGGGTAGGCTATCTCGTGGCCACTTTGTAACCAAGAGTAAACAATACTAGAATATCCCGTCCCATGCCTTCCGCTCTTCGCTATAGGGGTTGTTCTCAACCCGGCAATCCGTGTCAAAGATCATGGTGGCACGCTCTTCGGTTGTGTAAGCAGGCCAGTGCGGTATTCCTCCATGATTTGGGGCACCGCTACGGGCAAAAGCGGCCCACGCGCCACTCACTTTCTCTGCAAGCTCGAAGCGCTCTGGCGTGTCTCCGACAATCCCTGGTGGGGGATCGACGTTATTGAATGCAAAAGGGATCTCCAGCACATGGCAGGCCTTGAGCATACCGTTCAGGGCCGGACTCTCCCAGGTGAACAGGTACATGTAAACCGGGGCTGTGCCACCGGCTATCTTCCGCTCTGCAATCTGGATGGAGCCACTACGATGTATGTCGCTGGTTACTGCGATCAGCAAATCGTGCGGCGTTGCCCCGGGACGGGTGCGGCGGTAGGTCACAATAAGGTCTTCGACCCTTTCGGGCGTTATTTCGACGTTACGCCCCTTTAGGGATCCTATGATGCCCTCGCGCATGGTCGCCTCGTCATACTTGCCGAACCGCGGATCCCGGTACAGCATGTAGGTCATCTCATCTTTTGTCGTACCGACGATGAGGGGCACGTCAGATGCCGTCGGCGCGGCAGCGGGATGGAAAGGATGAGCGGGCAGGGTCTTCCCATCGACTACAGGGTGGAATTGAGCTTTACCCGTCGGTATCCACGCTGTCGGTGGTAGCGCCATCCATGCAGAGTGGATCATGTCGGCGCGCATTTCATGGAGAATACCGACGTTGTTGGGGCTCACTCCCAACAGGTCGAGAAATCCCCGCGCAGTACTGGTTGCTTCCTCTAATGTCTTTGCCCTCAGGCAAATGCCGCTCTCTGCTATGGCACGGTGGAACAGCCCCTTTGCTGCTGGCATGGCCATAAGAATACAAACCTTGGCGCCACCTCCGGACTGGCCAAAGATAGTGACATTGCCGGGGTCGCCGCCAAACATCGCGATGTTGTCACGTATCCACTCAAGTGCGGCTACCAGATCGAGCATTCCCGCGTTTCCCGAGCCGGCATAATTCTCTCCGGCTATCTCCCCAAGATGAAGGTATCCAAACACGCCGAGCCGATGATTTACCGAGACGACGACAATATCCCCTGTCCTCGCCAGAGAAGCTCCGTCGGTCAGCGGATTACGTTCGCCCGACCCGGCGAAGAATCCGCCGCCATGGAGCCACACCATCACCGGCCTTTTGCCCTGGTCATTTACCCCACGGGTCCACACGTTAAGGACAAGACAGTCCTCACTCATCGCATTAATGCCCAAAGGCCCCAGCAGGTCGAATTCTCGCTTTGTGAAGTACTCCATGGGCTGCCAACACGCTGGGCCATACTCGGTGGCATTCTTTATGCCGGGCCACGGCTTTGGCGGTGTTGGTGGCATAAAACGGTTGGCTCCGCCGGTTGGTCCTCCATAGGGAATGCCTTTGAATGAGTACACACCCTTTTCGACCATTCCGCGCACCTTACCATATGCTGTCTCTATGACTATATCTTTCCCCATAGTCAACCTCCTTGCCTTTTCTCCATTAACTTGTCTGTCTTTTAGTTAGGTGTTTTTAGCATTATAGCGTCCGGAACAGGTGGGCCCTGCATGAAATATAAGGGATTAAATTAGTATACTCTTCTCATAAATGTTTAAGCAATTCCTGAAACTGGGATTATTAACGATTCGTCGAAGCTCGCCTGGTAGTTATCTCGCTCACTGCCATCCTACCAGGCTCTCTCAGCAGCGGCGTTAGCGCCGGCTATGCGTCCAAAAGCAATACACTCAGCTATGTTACCGCCACCCTGGTAGAGCATTCCCCAAACTGAGCCTAACTCACCGGCCGCGTAAAGACGGGGAACTGGAGTATTGTCAGGCCGCATTACCTGAGCCTTCTTATTCCTCTTTGGGCCGCCTTGTGTATTTGGCCCCCCTGGCCAGAGCTTTACGGCATAGTAGGGGGGATTTTCAATGGGCGTGAGTGACCATGGCGGACGGTGGAAATCAGCATCTTTGCCCCTCTGGCAAAAACGGTTGTATTTCTTGATAGTTTTATCCAGAACTGAAGGGCGCATCAGGTCATTATTATCGGCGTCAGCCCGTATCTTCTTAACCAATTCCTCCAGCGAACCGGCTCTTATTACCCACCCCCTGTCTATCTCAGCAAGATTATCCTGGCTCCATACGTAGTAAGCCGAACCTGGAACGCCCTTTAGTTGGGCGCAAGCACCGTGCGCACTGGCCAGTGGACCATCGGCCCTCCTGCTTTCATCAAATATCCAGT
Organism: Dehalococcoidia bacterium; assembly: GCA_011191985.1. Lineage (GTDB taxonomy): Bacteria > Chloroflexota > Dehalococcoidia > Dehalococcoidales > W111 > W111. The sequence goes on along the minus strand of DUEU01000080.1, from coordinate 33,619 downwards.
AGAAAGGTACCCTGGGATAGTAGAGAGCATCGTCATAGTTGGTCAGCTGGTAGGCGAAAGCGTGCATCCGGTACCGCTCGTTGGCAAACCTCCTCCCAGTCTTATCAACGAAGATGCTTGCCATCTCATGATGCGCCGTGGCAAAAGCTATGGGGAATTCGGGGAATTTCATAACCGCACGCCAAGAAGCACAGTTCATGTGCCACAGTGCTGCCCCCACTTCCATGGCCATATTGATGCCATCGCCGGTATTGACGGGATTGCCGATAAAATAGGCAGGACTAACCCTCAGATAATTCTCCTTCATCCACTCATTGAATTCGAAGCCACCGCAGGTTAGTACCACGGCCTTTCTTGCCTTGATAGCAAAACGTCTTGTCCCACACCTGCCAGTGATGCCTCTGATCTGCCCTCTTTCCGTAGCTAAGTGCTCGCCTGGAGACCCCCACAGAACCTCAATACCCCTCGCATTAACAGCTGCCGAAAGTGCTTTAAGCAAAGCTGCCCCGTGCGTGTATCCATCTAGAGTTTTTGGCAAGTAAACACAAGAGGAATCAGCCCCTGGTAGTTCTGAAAAATCCGAGACACACATCGCCCCGTCCAGGGTAAACTGTGGATTGTCAATCATCGCCCCCCTGATGATAGGTTGAAACTGCTCAACATCGCCGGTCTCAACCCCGATGTCCCTAAGCCAACGGCGATTATCCACCAAGTATTGCGCGAAAACGTCAAGTATCTCCTTCCGCTCAGTATCCAGGGTTTCGTTGGCAACATTCACCATTCCTTCAAGGTAGAGTCTAGCCTTTTCTACGTCTGAGTAGCTGAAAAAAGCTCCGCCAGACATGCGTGTGTTCGGAGTATGCCTAGCCTCAGTGGTGGTATCTTTAGGCTGTTTTTCTAGGATGATTACCTTGGCGCCAGCATCATGCGCCGCGATGGCGGCAACTGCCCCAGCGCCACCGTAGCCCACGACGATAACATCGACTTCTTCTGTCCATCTGTTTGTTTCACACATAAACATACCTTTCCTTATTTTGTTATTCAGGCTCTTAAAAATTCAAGCGGTGGCTCATTATCCAAGGAACCATAATATCTTTCCCGGTGATAGTGGTGCTGCCATTCTGCTACCTTCCTCCTAGTCCCCCGGGGGATAGCGACCGTTTCTTTTAAACAACTCCTCGGCCAACGACGCGTTAAAACACATCTGTTGCTAGACTCACACTGGCAGAGCTATCCACTAACGTTAAGAGTTTGATTTTCTGTACATCGTAGAGTGTGTCACTCATGAAATCCATCGGTCGGCTTTCGTTCTCATTTTCTGAAGCCTCTTTTCTTTGGTCAGTTGTTATATGACCTCGTTATTGATGTTATGGTTCTCTAGCAATTGTAGTACAAATTGGCTAATAATGATAATATGATGTTACATTAGCTTATTTTGTTGCCCAACGGAATGAATTTTACGCAGTGGTAAAGAGTAGAGGGGCGTTTTTGCCACTGTTTATCGATTTTCAGAGTTATTCTGGACAGCGCGGGCCCATGTTAGCCATTTTTCTTTGGATGCCGGCCATTGTTTAGGCAAAGGCCTCCCCCTAGTGTTCAGAAGGTCAACAATTTTCGGTGCAATAATTAAAGTTTCACTTTGACAAAAATGAGGAGTATAATTTAACCAATCAGGAGTGGGTACTATGATGCCGCAGATGAGATAAAATGGGAGGAGTAGTTATTACATGAGCATCAAGGAATTCAAAGATGTGGTTAGACTAAGGATAATACCAGCGACCTTCGTTTTTCGTTGTTCTTTATGCGGTTTTGAAATTAGCAACTATGACCGGCACTTGGGATTAATTAAAATGAATGAGCACATTATCTCAAGCCACTCTACCGAAGTAAACTCACTAGGGAAGGAAGACCTATACTCCAGAAAGCCGGAGATAGTGTTAGGTAGCTTTTAATTCCATTTGTGGTATGCTTATGAGCTAAAAACATGGCAGCAGTTGGATTTCAGTTAGCGATCAAGGGCATTACTAGTCCCCTCGTCCCTTTCGAATCTTACCCACGCTACCAAGATTCTATGAGGCGAGCCGATTAGGACTTGCCTTTCAGGCCATTAATGCCATACTACCCGCGGCTCAGGTTCACACAGCTTTCCAATCGGGCGGCCGATATTTCTGGAGAGAGTCTGCTAACCTTACGTCAGTTTGTTCAGTCATCGTCTAAGCAACGTCTTGAATAAAAGTAGAAAGAACGCTATAGTAGTCAATGTGTGGTCAACGGGGCCGGAATACTGCTCGTGACCAAGAAGTGTTGATATGTCTACTCCTGACCGATGCATCTGGTGGCTGAAAGAAAAAGCTGATACCCAGTTTGACATCGGCCACGTTCTGCCGAAGTGTGTTGGCAATGAAAAGGTACAGGTACTGCTGGAATAGGCTATCTGTAAGCAGTGCAATAAGTACTTTGGACACAAAGTAGAAGGGCAATAACCATAAAAGATCATGTTCGGCCGCCGAATGACTTTGAAGATACCATTGAAGAATAGAAAGGGGGGAGTCACGTTATGCAGGAAGAACGTTTAATTGCTCATCTCAGAGATAGACCAGCACAACTGAAAGAAGCCAAGAGGCAGGGTGTCAAGGTAATAGGCTACTTTCCAGGAAACTATGTGCCGGAGGAAATAATCTGGGCTTCCGGAGCGGCGCCAATATGCCTGGCCTGTGGTGGTAGTTCCGAAATGGCCGAAGCCGCGCTATCAGTGGTACCACACGTCATTTGCCCCTTCGCCCGAGCTCAGATTGGCGAGAGGCTATTAAAGAAGGACCCCTACTACACCATGATAGACATGCTGGTAGCCCCGATCACCTGCCAGCACCTGAGGAAAGTAAGCGAGATATGGGAATACAATGATGATATAGAGATGTTTAAGCTGGGTATTCCCCATAAATATAATGGTGACTTTGAGCTGGAATATTATGCTGATAGGCTCGGCGTGTTGAAGGACAAACTGCAGGCATTTACCGGAAACGCAATTACAGATGGGAAAATCAGCGAGGCGATCGAACTTTACAACAGGATGAGAGGGCTCCTGAGGAAGATAAGTCTGCTGCGCCGTGCTCCTGATTCACTATTCAGTGCTCTGGACTTCGTCAAGCTGAACCATGCCTCTTTTTATGCCGACCCGGTCTTTATGGTAGATTTCCTGGATTCTGTCTATCAGGAGCTAAGGGAGAAACCACCGGTCAGCAAGGGGGATGCTCCAAGGCTGCTGCTGCTCGGGCCAAATATGGGTTATGGTGACTATAAGGTCCTGGAATTGGTCGAGGCGGCTGGCGGCGAGATTGTTATTGAAGAGCTGTGCGAAGGTGTCAGGTATTACTGGCAGGACATCGAAAATAAAGGCGACCTATTTCAATCCCTGGCCAGGGGATATTTGGCGGATAGACTGCCCTGTGCCTTCATGAGAGACGCGACTAAAACGAGATTTGATTTTGCGCTGAAACTGGCCAAGGACTTCAATGTATCTGGCATAATATGGTACGAACTGCTGAACTGCGAGACCTACGACTCTGAATCGTACTTTTTTGCCCAGAAGATGGGGGAAAGGGATATACCGATGCTCATCTTGGAATCGAGTTACGGCACGGCGGACACGGGGCCACTTAAAACCCGAATAGACGCCTTTATCGAGATTGTGAAAGGGGGCGTAGCACAATGATGGAACTACTAAGGTTGTGTGGTTACGAAGCACAGGAGATAGAATCGGAGTTACCCAGAGTAAAGAAGGCATTTAATAAGTTAGGGATAACCGCCCAGGATATTGAGCGTGCCAAGCAGCGGCTCAACAAGTATTATGGTGTGGAACTGAAGGGTGTGCGAAAAATCTTGCGGCTGTGCATACAGGAGCTGGTCAACTGGACGCTGGCAAAAGAGGAAGGTAAAACAAAGTTCATCTACTCGTTTATGGCAACCGGCTTTTTTGATACCATTGCTTATGCCGTATTATCCAAATCTAAAGAAGTGTATGTAGGCAGCCTCAACTCACTTCATCATACAGTACTGGGTTCTATATTCGAGAAAATTGTGCCCATACTGGAGGCAGCTGAGAAGAGGTGGTTAAAAGCCGGTGCGGTGGCTCATTGCGGTAATGTTAAGACCACTGTGGGGCTGATTGCCCTGGATGTGATTCCCAAGCCGGACCTGCTGGTTAATTCAGGGGTCCTGTGTGAAACAGCTCCGAAGACAATTGATTTGCTGCATGAACTCTATGGCATACCCCCGTTTTGTTATGATACCTGCCAGGATAGAGACATCCGGGAGTATCCCGAGGCGACAAAGCGTATTGCCGATTTACTGCTGAAAAGCTCGCGGCGGCTTACCCGAAGGATAGAAGAAATAGTGGGTTTCGAGATAACCGATGATATGGTACGGGAGGCAAACGAAGCCAGAAGGCAGCTGGGTAAAGCTATTGACGCTGTGCAGAACTTAGTCAGCGGCAGCGATCCATTAGTAATAAGCGCCAACCACCAGAGCCTGTGGACACAGTTACTTTTCCTGCCGATGGGCAAGGACAGGCTGCCCGAGGCGCTGGATGCGATAAACACACTGTACGAGGAACTGCAGGAAAGGGTCAACAACGGAGTAGGCGTTGTCGAGAAGGGAGCCCCGAGGATAGTGGCCATTCTTCCCTCACACTATACCGACCCGAGCCTGGACTATATGGTGGGGGAAATGGGTATGGCTTTAGTGTCTACCGATATGTCTTTCCCCATATCCGATGTTGGAGACCTTAAAGACTCTTATGAGAAACTGTCCGTGGATGGGGTACAGACTTCAATACACAATAGCCTGGCTAGAAGGGTTACCAGTATTACCGAAGGCTGTAAGAAGTTAAAGGTAGACGGCGTGATGGATCGATTTCACATTGGGTGTCGAACTGTCACCGCCGACGCTCTAATGATTAAGGATGCTATAACAAAGGAACTGGGCATACCGGTTTTATTGGTGGAAAGGGACGATTTCGACCCCCGTGTTTGTAACCACCAGCAGTACCAGAAAAGCCTGGAAGTATTCAGGGCAATGTTAACAGGAAGCCGGCAAAACAAGTAGTAAATCACGTGAGGACCTTTTTATGATTTAACGAATTTCCTTTTATCTGACACGAAGAGTCAATAATTCGAACCTAGAAGATGCCACAGTCAATAGCTTGGTAGATTTGAACGTAGTTACTGATTACCTGATGACTTCTTGCCATTACCGTTCCATTTTGACTTCTCGTCATTTTCTGTTTGCCCTTTGAGTTCAACCTTAGTGAAATCTTGATCAGCACCACTCTGGCTAACCTGTGGTTTTAAAATATACTGTCCACTGTTACCTGCTTTGACCACAGTCAGGTCATAAACAAAATTAGTCAACTTATCGCTCTCAACTTTAAAAGGCTTTGAAATCTGTAATTTACCGCTGGGCAGTTTAATTTCTATTTCGTTTCCACTTCCTACCAGGATGCCGCTAACCTCCGATACCTCCAGAAACACCTTGCTATATTCTCCACCGGGGATATCCCCTCTCCAAATTTCTTGCGCCCGGCTACCCTGCAACTCGGTCAGGTCTACCGACTGTGTCCCTGGCTCAAACTCAATTATCTTTTCGCCTTCACCAGTGAGATGTATCCCCACCCTAGATATTGAGATATTCAACTCCTCAAAGTCACTGATGCTATTGACCTCATCGCTTATAAGGAAGGCAAAATTGCCTTCAGGACTGGGATGGGCAACCATCACCGGCGGCGTGGGCGACGGTCTCAATCCAAAGTAACCCACCATCAGGGCAATGACGACAGCGGCAGCAACCGGAGCCCATAACTTTGACCGACTTAATATCCAGCTAAACCACGGACTCTTTCTCTCACGTTTTTCCCTTGATGATACCAGAGCTACATTGAACCGTTGCTTATGGACGCTCTTAGCCTGGGTTGAAGGTGCAAAGGAGCAGGCAGTCTTCGTTTCAATCATAGCCGAAAGTAGAGGGTGTATTTCCTCTCTATAATCAGGGTAGTCAGCGAGACAGGCATTAATACTTTCCCCGCGGTTTATGCGGTCGATACATTCGTCGAGTATTTTGTCCAGGTTATCCTTCATTCCGATATCCGACTTTAAAAGTCTGGCCCTCCGCCTTTCAATAGGCCACGTAATTTCTTTAAAGAAGCACTCTGCATCTCACGCACTGCCCCATCACTCTTCCGTAGAATAGCCCCTACCTCTTTAGAGCTCAGGCCCCCAAAGAAACGTAGTCGCACCACCTCTCTCTGCTCCGGTGTGAGTTTCTGCATGGCCTCATTTACCCTTTCCATCTCAATATTCTTCGCGGTTATTGCTGCCGGATCCTCCCCGGCTACTATCGTTACGCTATCAATAGGAACGGTAGCCGTTTTCCCCCTTTTCCGCAAACGGTCAACCAACACATTGTGGGCAATCCGAAATAGCCAGGCCTGCATCGGGACGCCACGTTCTTTATATGATTTAAGCGATTCAAGAGCTTTAAGAAATACGTCCCCGGCCAAGTCTTCAGCTTCATTTCTATTGCCGAGACGTGCGTAGATGTATCGCGCAATCCTGTCAAAGTATTCATCATAAAGACTGGCTAGTCTGCTCTCTTTCTCTCTTTGCTCATCTGTCTTCTTCTTCACTTCAGCGCTCATATCCCGTAATCTACCCTAAATTCTTTCACATAAGTATACTACGATAAAGCGCTAAAGCGCAGTCCCCCCTGTCTCCTCTTTCTATCTTATATAACGGAAAATGAAGATGAATGTCAGTGAAATAGGCGCAGCCTCTTGCATACTGTCTCTGGTACTAAAGTAATGCGAGTTACTGGCCTGACACATGTGCGGCGATTCCGTTATATAGGGTAAAGGGCACAAAACCTGTTGTATCTTTGGAAGGAGGTATGGAAAACCAAGCAAGCATACATAAATGCTATCAAACCATTTATATCAGCAAAGGAGGAATTACAATGAAAAAAGTCTTTATAGTAATGACCGTGTTGTCGATTACGATCATGCTGCTGGCCGGCTGTGCTACATCAGAGTCTGCGCAAACACCTGACCAGACAGCACCTACTATTACCGCACCAGCGCCTGGTCAAGAGTCCCCAGATTCCACACCGGCACCTGACCAAGAGACACCAAGCACTGACCCGACACCGGCTACACCCGTGAAGTCGCCACGTGCGGAATCAGCCACCGGCACTCTCACTATACTGGTGACCGATGCGCCAAGCTATGTAGTGGAAAATGTCACGGTCCACTTTTCTGGAGTTGAGGTTCACAAAGCTGCTGACGGAACTGAAGGCGGTGGACAGTGGATAGAGGTACCGCTCGCTGCTCCTGACGGTCAAACCTTTGATGATAGTTATCAGATAATTTTAAGTGAAACAATGGGCTATGTTACACTGGCCCAAGGTCAGGTACCGGCGGGTAAATACACGCAGATTCGCGTTTATATGGAGAGCGAAGAAGAAATAGAGGGTGAAGAAACTGGAGCCTGGGTCTCCTATTTCCCGGACCCGGCGGATCCTGAAACCACAAAAAGAGTCCCAGCTAAACTCCCCAGTGAAACACTGAAATTTGTCCGTCCCTTCGAGGTACTTCCCGCCGCTGATGACGGAGAAGGTGAAGGAGCAAAAACTGATATCGAACTTGATTTTGATCTTCAGAAGTCGGTCGTTTTCACCGGGGCCACTCAATCTGAAGACCCCAAGGTTATCGTCAAGCCGGTGGTCAAGCTGACAGTCACTATGGGAGACGGTGAGTGCGACACTGATGCTGAACTGATTCTAGAGAACAAAGATCCTGATAGTGATTGGGCAATCATTGACGAAGACGGTGATGAAGTATACGGTAACGAGGACGAGCAAGATGTCTACGGTGTGCTACACTATAGTACTGAAGGTGAGGTGTTCTGTTACGACTTCCAGGGATTCAACCTTGACCTCCTGGATCCGGATGGGGATGGTAACTGGAGCCTGATCTACTATGCTGATTTCTATGAAGACGACCCTCAAGATAGGTACACAACCTGGGGTGGCAACTATCCAGGAGCGTTAATTGCCAGCGGGCTCGCTAGTGATGGCTACTTAGAGTTAGAAGGCTCAATCAATCTGCGCGAGGATCTAGAAGCGAGTGGTGTTGATTTGCCCTGGCCGCCCGATGGCAACATTGAGGACTACGCGTATGATGGGGAACCGGACAACTATGCTCATGCTCATGGTGCCAAGATCTGGCTGGTGCCATCCGATTACTACAATCCGGAAACTTTTAAAGTCACCGACTGGATGCCAGCGAGCTTCCTTTTTGAGACTGACCTGATTACTTTCGACGATACCGATAACGAGTCTGAGCCGCTCGAGTAGTCAACCGGAAGCTAGCTTACTAAGAGAGGGAGTCCCCGCATGGACTCCCTCGTTGTTTCTATGACATTGCTTATAACTCAAGAGAAGAGCATCAGACTAGTAATAAATAGTCACAATTTTAAACGTAAGATAAAAGTGTATAACACGGTAAATAACTAAATAGACGCCCCACTTCTTAGGGCGTCTTTTCACAGGATTTAATTTAAAGTCAATGGATGTCAAATCAGATACGAAAGGAAAGGTAAGTTCGATTAGATAATAATTTGTCGGTTAATGCCTTTATGACTATCGTATATAATAGGCACCCCCCTTTCTGTTATTCTAACCCTCTTCAACCGATTTGGAACCTTACTAAACGTGAGAAGCCTTGACGGGACATACCAAGTTGAGTATATTTTAGCTATCTATAAAGGGGGCCCAATATGTATTATGATGAGCTATTAAGGCTATGTGGTTTTGAGCCTGAGGAGATAGAGGAGGAAAGGCCGAGAATAGAAAAAGCATTTGAGAAACTTGAGCTCACGCCTGAGGATATAGACAGGGGAGAGGAAAGGGTTAGGCAATATTTTGATATAGAATTAAATGGCGTGAGGAAAATGTTAGGACTTTGGGTAAAATGCCTTATCGACCTCGCCCTCGCTAGGGAAGAAAGAAAGAAGATAATTTATTCTAGCTTTCCGGCTTTTACTCCCTTAACGAACGCAATGGCAATGGTCTCTGAGGATATATTTGTTGCTGCTCCAGAGATAATACTTGTCCATACGGTGGGCATGATCTTCGGCAAGCTGCCCTCCCTCCTTGAAGTAGCCGAAGGAGACTTATTACAACGAGGTTTGGCTAATTGTTCCCTCCTACAAACCATGTTAGGAGGAATTACTAAAGGAGTGATTCCAGTCCCGGATCTTATCGTCCCAAGTGGTGTCCTGTGTGACCAGGCACCTGAACTGGATGAGCTGATTGGCAGGATATATGGCGTCCCGGTAGCCTATCTGGATAGTGTGGTAGATGAGATGGGGGAGAATTGGCCACAAACCAGTGAGAGAAGAGTAAAATATCTTGCTCAGGAGACCAACGGCGTCTTGGCGAAATTTGAAGAGGTCACGGGCTATACAGTGACCGAGGACATATCCCAAGAAGCCAATTGGCGGTATATTAATCTTCTTTTGGGTGGTAATCAGGTACTTGAGCTGGTAAAAAATGCTGATCCGGCACCCATAAGCTATGTTGATATTGGCACGATGTTCCGGCTAACAAGATTTAGTTCTACAACAACAATATTTGGCGATGTAGGTGGAATGATAGATTTGTTGTATGGAGAGTTAAAGGAGAGAATAGGCAGAGGAGAAGGAATACTCCCGAAGGGGGCACCAGGGGTATCAATAATTATGTCTCCGACCGAGCCAAGTATTGTAAAAATGATAGAAGAATCAGGTTTAGTAGTGCGCGTAGACGCCAATGCAACTACAGAAGCGGAAAGTGCTCCGAGCAAGCATAAAGATTTTTGGGAGCGTGCCGGCGAATCATTTTTAAGAAAGGGAGTGTGCTATTGTGGTTTAGGATTTGCCACACAACTAAAGCAAATATGTAAAGAATGGGATTTAGATGGCGCGATTTTAAACTATCAGTTGTCGTGTCGTGGTTTTTCTATAGCACCTCTTAAAGCTAAGGAACTTATAACGAAAGAGCTGGGAATTCCGGTATTAGTATTAGAGTGTGAAGCGAGCGACATCCGCGATTATAGCGCTGAGGCGATGAGGACCAGGGTAGAGACATTTGCCGAAGTACTCAAAGCTGCCAAGGCGGCTAAAGCAAAATAAGGGAAGGACAAAGGTGTTATTTGCCGGTATTGATATTGGGGCGGCCACTGCCAAAGTAGTGATTTTACGCGACGGCAAAATCCTTTCTTATGCCATTATACCTACCGGTTTCGACGTTATTAACACCGCCAATGAAGTAACTAGGCTGGCATTGGAGAAGGTTGACCATTCAATAGATGAGCTTGAGTTTGTTATTTCCACAGGTTATGCTCGAAGTGCTGTCCCCTTTGCCAATAAAACGCTGACTGAGATACTCTGTCATGCTAAAGGGGTGCACCTTCTATTGCCAAGAGCAAGAACAATAATTGATATCGGTGGTCAAGACAGTAAAGTGATTCGGGTTGGTGAATCAGGCAATGTCATTAATTTCAACATGAACGATAAGTGTGCGGCCGGGACAGGTAGATTTTTTGAGGTCATGGCCGTGGTGTTAGGGCTTGATATAAGTGAGATGGGGCCTATAGCTCTTAAAAGCAGCAACCCCTGCCAGATAAGCAGTACTTGTACTGTTTTTGCCGAGACAGAAGTGGTTTCCCTTCGTGCCCAGGGGAGGAGTAGGGAAGATTTAATTAGCGGTATCCACAAAGCAGCGGCTTCAAGAGTTGTAACTATGGGAAAGACGGTAGGCTATGAAAAAGAGGTGGTTCTTACCGGCGGGGTGGCTAAAAACATGGGGGTTAAAAAGTTTCTGGAAGACGAAATCAAGATGGAAACCGTGATTCCGGAAGAACCGCAGATTATGGGTGCCTTAGGAGCCGCCTTATTTGCTCAAGCCGAGCTTGGCAAAAAATAATTTTCGTGAGGAAGTCATGAAAACGATGAAAGATTTATCAACTTCTCTGGAAGGAAGAGTTTCAGAGTTGAGAGAGTTGAAGAAAGAGGGCAAGAAAATAGTGGGATACGTTCCCGGGGGATTTATGCCCGAGGAACTGGTATGGGCCAGCGGGGCGATACCAGTGGGGCTAAATCGAGGCGGAGACCCTAGTGCGGTGCTTAAGTCGGCGGAATATCTTCCCCGATTCATTGATACCTTCTCCCGCTCTCAGATCGGCTACTGGGCAATGGGGGAGGAACCTCTATATCAGATGGTTGACTTAGTTGTTGTGCCTTGCACCGATAGAAATATCGGGGTAATCGCCGATGGCTGGGAAATGTGGACTGAGACAAAGGTCTTTAAGTTTGGTGTTCCTCATAATAATAAAAGTGACCATGCCTTTAAGTATTACCTCGATGGCCTGCATTTACTTAAAGAGGCGTTAGAAAAGCTGACTGGTAGTACAATTACCGATGATAAATTAAGGAAGGAAATCGATGTATTGAACAGGATGCGGCTTCTTCTGCGACAGATCAGCGAGATGCGGAAGTCCGAGCGACCGCCAATAAGCGGCAAGGATTATATAAAATTACATCATGCCTCCTTTCGTACCGATAGAGATATCATGGTAACGAGCCTGGAATCGATGTTTCAAGAACTAAAAGGGAATGAAGGTAGGAAAGGTCCCAGAATATTATTGATTGGTTCCTCTATAGCTGAGGGGGACTACAAAGTTCATAATATTTTAGAAGCCATTGGCGCCGATGTTGTTATAGAGGATTTCTCCGAGGGTATGAGGCCATACTGGCAAGAAGTGGAAAACAATGGTGATTTGGTAGAAGCGTTAGCCGATGGCTACTTCAGGAAAAGAACCCCTCCCCCTGCTTTCTTCAGGCCAGCCACCGAAGAAAGGGTTGCTTTCTTCTTAAGACTGGCCAAGGAATTCAGGGTTGATGGGATAATCTGGTACTCCATGATGTACCGTGATTCCTATGATATTGCTGGCATCTACTTCAGGCGTATAGCAGAAAAGGAAGGCCTCCCCTTCATCAAGATAATGTCGGATTATGATACCGCTGAAACCGGACCGCTCCGCACCCGAATCGAAGCTCTTATCGAGTCTTTATGAGGGGTACAAATGAGGAGACAACCTGTTCATTGAGCGGCTGAACCAGGAGGTTTTTCAAAACATATCACGGGAGGGTAGCAAGATGACAAAGTATATCCGAGTCGGCGAAGAAGACCCTATGAGCACCTTATGTCGGATGGTGGTAAATACACAGTACGATGATTTGCCAGGCGAGGTGGTTAATTATGCCAAACATTCAATCCTGGAAGCCATGGCCGTAACCGTCGGTGGTTCCGCCATGGAGGGTATTCCCGCGGTGGTCGACCTTGTTAAGGAGAAAGGGGGAAAACCGGAGACGGTCATACCTTTCTACGGAGGCAAGGTACCGGCTTCAGAGGCAGCACTGGCTATAGGGCCGATGACACGGGCCCTGGATCTGGCCGGTGGTCATTATGAGGGTGGGCACTGCAGCGAATATACCCTCCCGGCACTGCTGGCCGCTACTGGACTGAAGGACAAAGTATCCGGTAAAGAATTTATCACCTCTTTCGTGCTCGGTCAGGAAGTATTGATTCGTATTGGCATAGGCTATAAGTTCGTTAGCAAAGGCATAATATCGGGCCAGCAGGGCGGACAATATATCTTTGGCTGCATAGCTTCCGTGGGTAAACTCATCGGTTTAAGCCAGGAGGAATTGGAGAATGCCGAGGGCATAGGCCGTGGCATGACCCAGCCGCATGATGCGGCGATGTATTTTCCTCCCACGCTCATGGTGCGCGTGCATCATGGTTTTGTCTGCCAGGATGCTATAAATGCTTGCCTTCTCGCCCGGAAGGGCATCACCGGGCCTCGCGGTGGAGTTAGTGATGTTTTGATTGGGCCCCTGGGATATTACACTTTTGCCAAGTGGGAGACTGACCCGAGCGCGATTACAGAGGGGTTGGGTGAGAGATGGGAGATGCTAAAGCTGCTGATGAAACCGTACACCTCTTGCGGGGCGACGCATACTTCTGTTGACGGGATACTGGATCAGATGGCCGAGCATAACTTTGATGTTGCCGATATCGATAGTATCGCTATTGACGCCAGCACTCTAGTCTGGTCGGTGCCGTGCACCCCCAGGGAAAAGAGGTGGAATCCCCAGACGATGGCTGAATGCCAGTTCAGTTTGCCCTACGTTGTGGCTACGGCAGCCTATGATAAGGATTTCTTCTTAGAAGCCTTTGCTCCCGAGGCAAGGGCGCGAAAAGATGTCCGTGAACTAATGACCAGGATATCAGCCAAGGAAGACAAAAGTTTACCACCGTTTTCGGTAAGGGTTAACACCAGACTGAAAAACGGTAAGAGTTATTCGAACGAGTATTTTTACACTAAGGGAAACTATCAAAATCCGTTTACTGAGAAAGACCTGATTGATAAGTTTAAAAAGTGTGTTCCCTACTCAGCTTACAAGTTAGACGATGCCGCTGTTGACTCGGTTATCACTTCCGTTCTGAACCTGGAGAAGATTGATGACGTGGCAGCCAGCCTGCTTGACCCTCTAACGCCGAAGTGAGGCACAGGGGCAATATTAAGAGTAGGTTCTGCTATGCGGAGCCAAAACAGCCTTTCTGCCGGTCGGCCATATCTTTGCAGAAAGGCCCAATACACCTGGAGGGGTCACCACCCGGGGGCTCTATCTTTTTGTTGCCTACCTAACAAAATCATACACCATCAACAAGAACCGTTGTTTATATCCTCTCTGAACTTACAGGATGAATATGCCACTCCTTTCAATAAAGTATCAACCAAAAACGAACGGAAATGATACCGACAGTTTATTGACAAGTACCAAGGACTATGGCATCTTGTGATGAGAAGCAAGGATGATAAACTGCTTATAACATGAAAAGTCACCTTATGCTGATGAATAATAACCAATGGCGTTCCAAAAAGACACAAAGAGAAGTTTATATTATAATGAAAAAAAGTTAATTAGTGAGGAAGAGCAAAATGAAACTACCCGCCGAAATAAACATCACCGAGCAGATTGTAGGAGAAGGTTTTGCCGCTGAGACCAATTTCATTCCTACGGGAGCGAAGGTCTGGCTTATCAACGAGATGATCAAAGCCGGCTCCAGGTCCATTCAGGTCAGCAACTTCGGTAACCCGAAACTTATGCCGCAATTCCGCGATTGTGACGAGGTATACCGTCAGATAGGACATCCAGAAGGGGTGACTTTTCAGGCTCCTGTACTCAATATGCGAGCCCTGGACAGAGTGATTGAGCTTAGAAAATCAGGGTACGGGCCGCATACTGTGGAATTTCTTATCGCCACCACCGATGCCTTCAATAAAGTCAACCTGGGTAAGACAACCGCAGAGCAATGGAAAGTCTTTGAACCGATGGTGGACAAAGCCCGCGATGCCGGGTTAAAGATAATGGGGGGTATCGGTGGCATTTTTAGTTGCCTCGCTACAGGCGATAAGCTCCCGCCCGAAGTAGCCATGGAATTCGCCGGGAGATGGACAAGCATTGGTGTTGACAAGCTTACCCATGCTGAGGGTGGTCTAAAGGGTGAGCCGGCACCGAACACAGTTTATGATTACTTCAGCCGGATGCTGGATAAATACCCAGACCCAAATTTTCATAACCTTCATCTTCATGATACGTATAGGTGGGGAGTATCCTGTTATATAGCCGCCATGCAGGCAGGGGTAATAATATTTGAGACCTGCCTCGGCGGGTTACAGGGTGGCCCGGAGCCTGTACTCGTTGACCGTGTCCCAGTTATGCCTATTGATGTCAGGACACCCTTGGATGTCCAGGGGGCGCCACGAATGGGACTAATACCAACTGAGGATTTTGTATCTATATGTGATGCCATGGGTATTAAAACCGGTCTTGACGTGGACAAGGTCCTCAATATCGGCCGTACCCTCGAAATGATTGTCGGACGCAAGTTGCTGTCGACCCGCCTGAACTGGTAAGGTCGGGATATTAGCGACTACTTTAATGCGCAAGGAGAGGTAAATGCTAAATAAAATCCTGTACTATGAGGACTATCCAGTGGGGGAACAGGGTGAGACATGCGGCCGCACCTTTACCGAAGGCGACCTGGTGCAATTTGCCGCCACCGCTATGGATTTCTGTCCACCCCATATGGACCGGCAGATGATGACGAGCACTCCTTATGGGGAAAGGATTTCTCACGGGTACTACCTTAATTCTCTAGCTACCGGAATGTTTTCCTGGCATGCCCCCTATATCGTAGGACGGGACACGCCGACAGCCTGTCTTCATAGCCTCACTTCACACTTCCCGGCAGGTATGCGCATAGGCGATACCGTTAAATTCCACTGGACCATTCAGGAAAAGAACGAGGATCCGGAGCTACCCGGTTTTGGCATCGTGAGGACCTTTTTCCAGTTTATAAACCAGGATGGCGCCAGCGCCGCCGAGGGTACAGTGGTCACCAGGGTCATGATGAAGAATACCGAGGAGAATGTTAAGCCCACGTTTACACCGGGGATACCTTGGGAATTCGAGGAGTGGAACCCCGACTTTAACCGGATCTATTACTACGAAGACTTCGAGGTTGGCAAGGGAGAGAAGACTGGTAGCCGGGTTATTACCGAAACTGACGTCGTCAACTACATGGGTCTGGTCGGGGATTACGACCGCCTCTATCTGGATGCGAAATATGCCAAGGGCACCTTGTTTGGAGAGAAAATCGTGCCACCGATGTTAGTTGCCGACCTTGTCGGTCTTTCTCTCCGGGACGGTTCTTACTTCAACATCAAAAAGCCCTTCGCGCCCTACGCCGGGCATCTGGGCGACGAAATTAGCTTCCTGGCCCCGGCTAGAATCGGGGACGTTGTCTATAATGTGTTCAAGATTGAATCAGCCCGGGTCTCCAAGACCAAGCCCGACCGGGGTGTCCTGGTGCTGGGGACACAGGTTGTCAATCAAAGAGACGAGGTCTTGGTGGAGACCCATCTTGCCACCACAGTGCCGGTTAAGGCCGCTACTGCCGAGCAGTTTGAGACGATGTGGGTACTACATTCCATAAAGCAGGGGTAATATGGCGGAGGATGCCGGGTTTTGAAATAGCGGCGGTATAAACAGATACTATCTGGTATAGCTCGCCCGTTTCATGTATTTTACATACTACTAGGTCCTCATAAACCGTAAGATTAGACCAATGGCTTGCTAGGATGAATTTAGTACAGTTACCATTGGTGTGCAATTCTGGCAAACACGTAAGCCTTGTTCCATTTTGGTCGACTAGGGGGGAGACTCGGTTAACAATAAGGTTCGTTGACTGGCTTCATTCTAGATGTTCCCATATGGACCATGTTCAACGGTATTATCCCCTTTGTAGTAATCGAGGCTTGTTTCGTTGCCTTACTTATTGCCTTCCCGCAGAATGCCCTGTTCCTACCCGGCTTAGCCGGTTGACTACCTGCGGCCTCTGGATGAGGAAACTAAAGTATTGATAGAGCAATGGCGAAGGGAATATAATCAGGTACGTCCGCATGGTGCCCCAGGATACCAGCCTCCAGCTCCTGGAGCTATTCTAAGTGCGGTAATGACTTAACAAAAGGAGAAGGCCTAATGTCAGAGAATGTGATTGAAACCGATGTTCTGGTTATTGGGGGGGGCATTGCCGGTTGTTGTGCGGCCATAAAGGCAAAAGAACAAGGGCTTGATGTAATCCTTGTCGATAAAGGGTATATCGGTAAAACTGGCGCTACTTATGGTGCTGGGACGAACTTCACTGTCTATAACCCTGATATGGGCAGTGATTATAATGCTTATATGAAGCATACTATTGAAGAAAGCGACTATCTCAATAACCGTGAATGGACTGAGATAATGATGCAGGAATCCTGGGCGTTGTACGAGACCCTTGCCGCCTATGGTGTCGAGTTTCCTATTCAAGAAAAGGAGGGTAGATTTTATACATTTTACCCGCCATTTCTACAGGCTCGCTTAGTGCGAAGGGGGGTATCGCCTCCGCTGAGGAAGCAGGCAATCAAGACCGGTGTCAAAGTAATTGATAAAATTGTGGTTACTGACCTGTTGAAGCAGAAGGGGAGTATCGCTGGAGCAATCGGCTTTTCAGTATATGGCTTAGATACCTATATCTTCAGGGCAAAGGCAACCGTTATAAGTACGGGGTTTTGTTCGATGAGGAATTCTTTCGGTGAAGTTCACGAATTGACCGGTGATGGGCCAGCAATGGCCTACAGGGCCGGTGCTGAACTTATCGGTGGTGATATGCATAATAATCAGGCCGCATTAGCTGCTTATCCTTCCTGGAAAGGTGGTAGAGCCGGCCGTTCATTATATCGTCGTTATTATATTGACGCATTAGGCAAAAAAGTAGGCCATGGTTATGAGTCTGATACTACACTGGAATATGCATTCCATGCCGGCAGAGGCCCGTTATATCATACCCTTGACGAAGCTACTCCCGAGGAGATAGAGGCGATATGCAAGCATACGGCTACGTCTGATGCCCTGGAGAGTGAGCGAATAGGTTATGACCCCTACAAACGTGGTAAATATCAGTTAGCCGGGGGAGGACTGACCGATATTACCGGGGCCTCAGCAATATGGCCGAGTGATAAAAATTGTGCCTCAACAGTTCCAGGGCTGTATGCTGCTGGTGATAGCTTAGGTCATATGGCATTCTGGTGGGGAGGTATCGTTCCTGGTGGCATTACCGGTATGAGGGCTGGACTAGGTGCTGCCGAGTATGCTTCACAGATAAAAAAGCTAGTCATTGACGAGGAGGAGCTAGCCAAGTTTAAGAAGATTATGTATGGGCCCGTCGAACGTAAGAACGGCTTCAGCCCGAGGTGGGTAACTCAAATGCTGCTACACACGATAGTCCCCTATTATATTCTCATTGTTCAACATGGGAAGCGATTGCAGGCAGCGCTAACAATGGTTGAGTTCTTTAGGGATCAGTATGTCCCCAAACTGCTGTCTAGGGATAGTCACGAGTTGCGTTTGGCCCATGAGACTAAAAACATGGTGCTTAATGCTGAAATGATGCTCAGGGCATCGCTTTTTAGAACCGAAAGCCGGGCCTGGCATTATCGTGAGGACTATCCCCGAAGGGATGATCCCACCTGGTTAGCCTGGGTGAGGCTGAAAGAGGAGCAGGGCCAGATGAAGGTCTGGAAGGAATCCATCCCCGAGAAATGGTGGCCGGACCTGTCAAAGCCATACGAAGAGAGGTATCATAAGAAATTTCCTGGGGAGTGAATTTGTTTGTCTGATTAAGTGGGTCGACGAAGACCTTGCGAAAAATAAGCTTAATCTCACGATTATCAGGAGGTAAACCTTATGGTCATTGAACGTATTGACCGAGAGCTATGCAATGGCTGTGGGATTTGTATTGATACTTGTTCCGTGGATGTGATAAGGATGGATGATCAAAGCAAAAAAGCCGTCATTAAATATCCTGATGAATGTATGTGTTGCGCCTTTTGCGAATATGAATGCCCTGAAGAGGCCATATATGTCTCACCCTACCGGTATGCGCCGATCGCGCAAAGCTGGTGGTAATATCTACACATATATGTAGTCAGCAAAAGTGGGACGGTTAGAAGACGTAAGTTAAAGGACACTTAGGGGTCTTGCTCTGACCGGTCACAAACACTCATCAAGTGACATCCTGAGACCTTGAATGAATCCTTAGTAAGCCTGGCTACTAGAGGGGAGATAAAGGTGGCAATAAACGAAGGTATGCTTAGCCCTTATCGGGTGTTGGACCTGACCAATGAGCGTGGCTTTATTTGTGGCAAACTGTTGGGTGATCTGGGTGCCGATGTGATAAAGATTGAGAAACCAGGGGGAGACCCCGCCCGAAGCATTGGCCCTTTCTACCACGATATTCCTGATCCAGAGAAAAGCCTCTACTGGTGGGCATTCAATATTAACAAGCGGGGCATAACCCTGGATATTGAAACTGCCGATGGGCAGGCAATCTTCAAGAAGTTGCTCAAGGATGCAGATGTTGTCCTGGAGTCATTTGACCCTGATTATATGGATAAACTGGGACTGGGATACTCAGCGTTGGCTCAGATAAAACCACAGGTAATTATGACTTCTCTGAGTGGTTTTGGGAAAACCGGACCTTACAAAGACTACAAAGCGCCTGACATTGTAGTCTGGGCTCTAGCAGGTGAAGCCTACTTAACCGGTGATCCTGACCGGGGCCCACTTTCACCAAGCTTTCCCATATCGTATATTGTGGCCGGGGCCATGCAGGCGGCTATCGGCACGATGGTGGCGCTTTTTCATCGGGGCATTACCGGGGAGGGGCAACAGGTTGATGTATCAGCGCAGCTGTCCTTGGTTCCGTTTTTGGGCCCGGAACCACCGGCATTGTGGGAGCAAGATAAAACGATTATCGCTCGCCAGGGCCGGTTTTTAAGACGCTATCAGGGGGCTAGTGCCGCCGGGAAAGCGGCCTGGGTAGATGCCCCGATGCTCTATGAATGCCAGGACGGCGATATATCCTTCGTTGCGTTTGCCGGCCCTGGTGTGGGTGAGAGTACGGCGGCACTTACCAGGTGGATGGCGAGCGAGGGTATGGTCGGGGAAACACTTGGTGCCGTCGACTGGATGGAATTTGAATGGCAGACAGTCACTCAGGATGTGGTCGATGAAATCACCAAAGATTTTAACCGATTTTTCAAGGCGCATACCAAGGCAGAGCTATTCGAGGGAGCACAAGAAAGGGGAATAATGATCTACCCCGTGTTTACCCCCAAGGATATGCTAGAGTTTAGCCAGCTTGCTGCCAGGAACTACTGGGTAAAGGTTGAGTACCCTGAGGGGGAGGCTGCTGTCACTCATCCTGGTCCTTTTATGGCAGCAGTGGGGGCGCCTCGCGCAGCAAATCGCCGTGCCCCGTTTATCGGTGAGCATAACGAAGAAGTCTACCTTGGGGAACTTGGCCTGTCCAGGCACGACCTTTCAATTTTGAAACAGGCGAAAGTTATATAACCGAAATGTGAGTATTTTAGAGATGATAAAAAAACCGTTTGAAGGAGTGAAGGTCCTGGACTTTACCTGGATTGGGGTAGGTCCGCGTAGTATTAGCTATCTCCTCTATTATGGGGCAACGGCGATTAAGGTAGAATCAGCCTTGCGCCCCGATGCGGTGAGACATGCGACACCATACAAGGACGGTATCTACGGGCTAGAACGTAGCTACCGCTTTGCTTACCTGCACCCGGTAAAAAGCTACGATATAACCCTCAACCTGAACCACCCTAAAGGGGTAGAGATAGCCAAGAGACTTGTTGGCTGGGCCGACGTTGTGGCTGATGGCTACACTGCGGGGACGATGGAGAAATGGGGTATGGGCTATGAGGACCTAAAGAAAATAAAGCCGGATATTATTATGCTAAGGACATGTATGCATGGGCAAACGGGCCCCTTGGCTAAAATTCCCGGGACCGGCTTTACATTAACGGCCCTCTCCGGCTTTGCCGCTATTACCGGCTGGCCCGACCGTCCCCCCTGTGGTCTATACGACGCTTTCACTGATTCGGTGGTGCCTTTATTTAACGCTTTATACCTTATCACGGCCCTTGACTATCGGCGCCGCACGGGTAAGGGACAGCTTCTGGACTTATCACAACATGAGGTAAGCATGCATTCTATAGCTCCTCTTATTCTTGATTATGACGTGAATCGCCGAGAGCCAAAGACGAAAGGTAACCGTCTCGACTACGCCGCCCCACACGGGATATACCGGTGTAAAGGTGATGACCGGTGGTGCGCTATTGCGGTATTCACTGATGATGAGTGGCTTAGCTTTGGCAAGGTTATCGGGAACCCGGCCTGGACAAAAGACCCCAAGTTCGCCACGATATCGGGCCGGAAGCAAAATGAGGATGAACTCGACAATCTGGTGGAGGCATGGACAAGTAAACATTCGCCTGAAGAGGTGATGGCTCTGATGCAGGGGGAGGGAGTTGGTGCCGGGGTGGCATTAAATCTTAAAGACCTATACGAGAACCCGCAACTCGAACACGATCGCTGCTTTCAAGAACTGGACCATCCGGAGATGGGCAAGTTATCACTGTATCAACCGCCCGGCTTTACCTTATCCAAGGTCTCATATGAACGACACCGACCACCTTTGCTCGGGGAGCATAACGAGTATGTATACACTGAAATACTCGGTATTTCTGATGAAGAGTTTGTCCAGTTGATGGAAGACGGCGTATTCGACTGAAGGCATAATTCAAGACAGCTATGATATACCTTAAAGATAAACATCTACAAAGAAAGTCAGTAGTCATCAATAGAGGAGGATTATCATGGAGTCACAAGAAGCAATATTGGTTGGTTATAAAGGGATTCTTAGGGCATTGGAACGCACCTTGGATGGACTTTCAGAGGAGGATTTAGCCTGGCAGCCCAATCCAGATTGTAACAGCATTGGTTGGTTAGTTTGGCATTTGACACGGGCACAAGACAGTGTTATCTCAAATATTCTAGGAGAGGAGCAGCTATGGATTAAGGACGGCTGGCATAAACAGTTCGGCCGACCACCAGAGGCTATGGACAGTGGTGCCGGACATACCCCGCAAGATCTAGCTGCATTTAAATCTCCAGATAGTGAGACCCTGCTCGGTTACCACCGAGCGGTATTGGAAAGGACAAAGCAGCGTTTACCAACCTTATCAAAGACAGATCTAGATAAGGTTGTTGAGGGTATGCCTTTCCAGCCGCCACCAACAGCTGGAGTGCTGCTCATGATAATACTGGATGACTGCTTGCAACATGCTGGGCAGGCAGCTTACATCCGGGGTATGCGTCAAGGCATTGGCTGGCAGAAGTTCTAACCAGGATTTCACGTTCGCAGACGCTTGAAATTATGGCCGAAAAACAATAGTAGCAGGGTGTTGGATTCGAACCAACAGTATCGGCCAAACAAGGGTGGGGCTTTGTCTTTGAAAACAGGTAGGAGCAGAGCCAGTCTAGCCCTGCTCCTATCCGTGTGATAGTGCTGGTCACCCACACTATCACACCTACTATGATATGGCACAATGGTTTGAATGCAGGGTAGAGGGAGGTGGTAAGAACGTTAGAATTTACTCTATACGTTCATAATGATTTTGTGGATTTTCAGGATATGGTTGTTTTTGTTGGGCTTTTCGATTAACGCGTAATTAAAATCGTTAATAATACTGCTGATAGTATTAGTAAAAACGCCATTATGGATAATCCAATTATCACATATCGAAAGGGTAGGCGAACCATCCCTCTATCCAATTCTACAGATGCGGTATATATGTGAGCTCCCTCGTTAGACATATCACCCGCTCCTATACCGGCTTCTGCCTCAGGATGTTCATCCAGCAAATCGGGCGGAATCTCTTCCCGGGGTAACTCGGCCTTCTCCACCCATTGCTGAAATAGCTTCTGCTTCTTTCTTTTTTGCCAGTGCTCTATCGGTCTGATTGGCATATTATTGCCTTATTATTTTTTATTTTACTCTAATGTATATCTCAATAGCCGACTTTGTCAATAATCCCAAGTGAAGTTATTTTTTAACGCGCAGAATATGGTTACGACAATTAAAAACGGGACAGGAACTGGCAACTGGTTTTAAAGTGCTACTCCCTGGCCAGTTTTGGGTGATCGCTAACACCAGATGCTTATTCACCCAGTCCCGCTGTAGAACCTTTGATTGCCCTTCTTACCAGAGTCTTGGCAATTTCAACTTTGTATGCGTTCATGCTAAGCGGTTTTGCATTTGCCAGCGCTTTTTCTGCTGCCTCTGCGGCAACGTTATCGCTTATGGGCTGACCAACGATTTTCTCCTCGGCTGCCTTTGCTCTAAAGGGCATCGGAGCAACAGCACCAAGAATAATACGAGCGTCAGTGCATACCCCATTGTTGAGACCAATGCTAGCAGCCACGCTTACGATAGCAAAATCAATTGGCTTTCTCAGTGTAAACTTGAGAAACCTCTGTTCCATGGATAACATGGTAGCGGGAATCTGGAAGTCCTTTATCATTTCATCTATTTTAAGTGTATTACCGAGTGGTTGGAAGAAATCTACTACCGATATACTGCGCTCACCTTTCGGACCGGCAATCGTGATCTTTGCATCAAGAGCCGCAAGGGCAACAGCAATATCAGAGGTACAGACGGCAAAACATCCCTTACCCTCCAGGATTGCATGGTACCGGTTATCGCCTTTCACGGCGAGGCAGGGGCCGGTTCCTTTCCGCAAGCATGGCAAAGGTCCTCCCAAACGGCGGGGGTATCGGTAATACCAGCAACGTGGGGCCTGGCAAAGGTTTCCCCCTATGGTAGCTACATTGCGTATCAGCGGACTTCCCACCGAAAGAGCTGCCTTGGCCAACACACCGCATTTCTCTTTTATAGTGGGCGACTTGGCCACATCGGAAAGTAGTGCCAAGGCACCTATCTTCAATACGTTATCATTCTCAGTTATAGAATCGAGCCCCGGAATCGTCTTGACATTTATTACGGCTTCAGGATATTCCGGCCAAATATCTCCCTTAAGCATTGCGAGTAAGTCGGTACCTCCCGCATTAAGTCTTGCCTTGCCCCGATATTGCCCCAGTAATTCACAAGCTTCATTAACGGTATGTGCGTTTATGTGGGTAAATGTCCTCATTTTGAGCCAACCTTACCCAGTGCCTCCAGTACTCTCTGTGGTGTGACCGGATATTCATGGAGCCAGACACCGATGGCGTTTGATGTGGCCATCAGCACTGCTGAAGGACCTGGCGAGGTTGCTACTTCACCAATGCCGACAGCACCAAACCGGTGGGAGGGGAAAGGGGTTTCCATGATTACATTGTCAATCGGCGGCAACTCTGAAAAGGTACGCCATTTATAGTCAATCATGTTGGCATTAAGTACACAACCCGTGGCCCGGTCCAGGACAGTCTCCTCGAAGAGGGCACTGTCTATACCGGCTGTGCCCAGACATCCGTTAAGTTGTCCTCGAATACCCGGCGGGTCTATAATCTGGCCTACATCCGTAGCGTTGACAACACGCAGTAAGGTAACCTTCCCTGTCTCTGTATCAACCTCAACTTCAACAAAGCTCATCATGCAGTTTGCGAAGCTATAGTCAGGGTTGAAACGTCCGTGGCCCAGAACGGTCCGCAATTCCAGCGCATCTTTCCATGTTATGCGATTATCTGGACGGTTTTTAACCCATATGAAGCCATCCTCAGTTTCTAGGTCCCCCATACCTACCCCAAGCAAAGGAGCGGTAAACTGGAGCAGCTTTTGCTTCGCATCCTCGGCCGCCGCAATAGCGGCGCTTAAAATGGCATATGTCCCTCTTGAGCCCGCTGGCCCCCACTCGACAGGAGTGATAAGCGTGTCACTTGGGGTAATAGATACCGCCTCCAAAGGTAATTGAAGGACCTCAGCAACAACCTTAATGCAGTTGCTCCTCTGCCCGGTCCCGTGTTCCGTGACACTGGAGTAGATTACGGCGCGTCCCTCAGGGTCGAGACGCACGTACGCTTCCGATACATCCTCCCCTATATCCGCATTTCCATGAATCCCAACCCCAACCCCCGTTCGTTTTGTGCCATTCAGCGCAGTAGGCTTAAGCCACCCTTTCCACTTGGCTTTCCAGCCAAAGGTTTGGGCACCTTTCTCCATGGCCTTTGTATAATCGACGCCCCGATAGCTGTACCAGTTTCCGTCACGCCAGTAATATCCATCACCGGGTTTCAGGTAGTTTTTCTTTAAAACCTCGAAAGGATCGAGGTCCGCCTTTTCCATGGCTAGACTCAACAAGGGTATAAGAGCACACTTCAGCTCCTGGCCGCCAAAACCCCTTACAATACCCGAGGCGTTCCTGTTGGTACATACAATCGTGGGTTTCACATCCCAGTTAGCACAACGAACAGCAATCTGAGCCTCGCCGGCGCCGACTGAAAGTTGTGCCTGGGTAGTCATGGAATAGTATCCGGTACCAAGGAGCCACTTGCCAGAAATTGCCGTTACGGTACCGTCCTTCTTCATGCCCACTCTGGCATGGATACGTGTTTCAGGACGCAGGACAAAGGCAGCAAGATGCTCTTCCTTGGAAAAACATACCTTTACCGGCTTGCCCGTGGCCTTGCTTAATGCGGCCGCGTAACACTGGACCTGCCATGACATAACCTTTGATCCGTAGCTTCCACCACAGGGACCCCCAATCGCTCTCACCTCAACGTTGTCTCCAAATATCTCGGACAGGATTTTCCTGTTGAGCCATACTTGTTGGTTGGAGACCCAGACTGTCACCTTGTTAGGCTCCTGCCATAGAGCTACTGCGCTCGGGGGTTCGGGTGGGAGGGGATTAGGGATATTTTCATACCCAAAGGTTCCTTCTGCTATGACATCGGCTTCGGCAAAGCCCTTTTCCACATCCCCCATGACTATTTCGGTTAGAGACTTAGGCCCGAGAACAGGAGCGTAGAGGGGAAGTTTATTGCCCGGTAACTCTTCATATAACTGAGGAGCACCAGGCTTCATCGCCGCCTCCATGTCAAAAACAGGCGGTAGAACTTCATATTCAACCTCAATGAGCCTGGCTGCTTCCCTCGCTATATCCTTGGTCCTCGCGGCAATAATAGCTACCGCGTCCCCGACAAATCGGACCTTGCGGTCGAGGATGCGGAAAATAGTCGGGGTACCGAATTTCCAGTCAGGTACATTCTCCCAGGTAAGTATTGCTTCAACCCCGCCAAGTACCTCCGCTTTACTCTTTTCAATCTGCTTGATACGCGCATGGGGATGCGGGCTGCGGAGGACCTCCCCATAAAGCAAATTGGTGAACCTGATATCATCAACATATTCCGCACTTCCAGTGACGACCTCTGCCCCGTCCCTCCTTGGTGTTTCCTTTCCAATGTATCTGTAAGAATCAATCATTGTCTCCGCCATCCTTTTCAGAAGCAGCCAGAACAGCTTCCAGGACTTGGTAATGGCTGATACACCGGCAGAAATTCCCCGAAAGGGCCTCTTTGATCTCTTCCTCAGTGGGGTGAGGATTTTCATTGAGGAGTGCCTTCGCACTCATGATCATGCCCGGGGTGCAAAAGCCGCACTGAAAGGCGGTATGGTCAACAAAAGACTGCTGAAGCGGATCCAGTGTCCCCGTTTTTGGGTCGCCGAGTCCTTCAATGGTGGTAATATCTTTGCCTGCACACTCAACAGTAAGGATCATGCAGGAAGGAACCGCCTTGCTGCTCATGAGGACGGTACAGCTTCCACAGGCACCATCATCGCAGGATACCTTGGTACCGGTAAGGCCGAGTGTCTCTCTAAGTGTATAGGCCAGTGTGTCTGACGGTTTGACTTGATAAGAGCCATACCCCACCTCCAGAGAATATTGATTCCCATTGATTACGAGGCTAATGTGTTTGTCTTCCTCACTTTTCTTCCTCGTTTGCTCATTCACTTTCACTTCCATTTCCCTCCTTGTTATTCATCCCTTTTTCTCATAGTATCAAATCAATGCTACAACAACATTACATTATATAGATAGTTCTTTGTTATAGTTAATGCCTTAGCCTTGAGGATTTAGCTTTGAGATGTGGCAGACCTTTTTATAGTTATGCCCACATTGTATAGGTATAAACAGATAAAACAATAGCATTAATTTGGCTAATTTTCAGCTCTCAGCTTATATCGCTTTTTTATCCCTGAGATGGCCAATATCGTCCCAGCTATAACCCATCTCAAGTAATATTTCTTCGGTATGTTGTCCAAACTCGGGGGCCGGTGTCCGGAACGCGCCCGGCGTCTTGCTGAACTTGACGGGGGCCAGCACCAGCTCAGTGGGGCCATAGTTCGGGTGGTTCACCGGTGTGAAAAATTCATTGGCCCGGGCCTGAGGGTCGTGGGCCACCTCGGAAGGTTTCTGTATCAGTCCGAAACTGAGCCCGAACTCACTAAGCCGTACCGTCCATTCCTCCGCGGTCCTCCTGGCAATAGCTTCCTCAATGATTTTAATCAAGGCAACGTTATTTTCCGCTCTTTTTTGTATTGAATCGAAGCGCGGATCGTTGTGCAATTCTTCCTGGCCTATCGCTTGGCAAAAGCCGGGCCAATAAGGGTCCGGCTGCAACATGGTCAGTCTTATCCACCGGCCATCCTTTGTCTTATAGGTATTACCCAGTGGATTAGGTACTGAATCTCTTCTATATTCCGGAGGGTCCTGATGGGTAAGCAGCGCCCCTTGGACATCGAACATAGACGCCCAAACGCCACTGTTGAACAGAGATGTGTATAATTCCTGTCCGATACCCAGTCTCTGGCGCGCGAAGAGGGCTATCATAATACCGAAGGCACATGCCATCCCGGTAGGGAAATCACCAAGAGCGGGGCGCGACGAAACAGGTACCTCTCCTTCCTCCGACATGGTATGGATTATGCCGGCTCTGGAGAAATAGGCACTATCGTCCCAGCCCGGAGAATTAGCATCGGGGCCCTTGGGTCCGTAGCCAGTGAGATTGGCATAGATAATTTCAGGATTTCTCTTCTTCAGCGTCTCATAATGCATTTCGAATTTCTCTACTTCGCGGGGCCTCAGGTTAGACAGGAAAACGTCAGACCTGGCCGCCAGCCGGTATATTATCTCCCTCCCCTCCTGCTGAGCTAGGTCAGCCGTCAGGCTTTTTTTGTTTAAGTTAACAAGTTCCCAAACATAGTTAATCTTATGCTGTTGAATGCTGACGGCCCCTCCCGCCTGGAGCCCCCGTCCGCCGTCGCCTTTTACTGGATGTTCAATGTGGATTACCTCAGCTCCCCACTGTGCCAGCAGACAACTGGCCATAGGAGCGGCCCCGTGCTGTGTTACATCAATGACCCTTATACCATCGAGTACCGGAGACAGTCCCTCCATATTCCCTCCTTAGTAACGTAATCACCTAGTCTCTTCTCAGAATTAAACTGGCAGCATCGCCCATAGCCGTACCACCATGGACTAAACCGACCTTGGCATCCCGTACCTGGCAAGCACCGGCCTCACCTCGTAGCTGCCGGACCGCCTCAACCACATGAGTAGCACAATTCAGATAGGAGTGAGAGAGGTGGCCACCGTGCGTATTTACCGGAAGTGCCCCTTCGAGGCTGATAACCCCGCTCTCGGCAAACGCCCCGCCCTCACCTACCTTACAAAAGCCAAGGTCCTCAAAGAAACGCACCAGCATAATGGTAAAGGCGTCGTATATCTCGGCAAAGTCCAGGTCATCTCGAGTAATGCCCGCCATCTTCAGCGCCCTCTCTAAGGCAATACGTTCGTTTGGCTTATTGAGGTAATGCGCCCCCCCCTGGGTAAAGGCATCGGCATCAGCCATCGGGAAACTGTCAAAGCCGGCTCCCATGACATATACCGGTACGTTAGGACAGTCCCTGGCTCGCTCGGCGGAGGTCATTACCCAGGCACAGGCCCCGTCATTCATAAGGCAGCAATCAGGAATCCTTAACGGATCTGCTACCATCGGGCTGTTCTCATAGTCTTCGTAGCTGAGAGGCTTTTTCATTACCCCTTTGCCATTGAGAACAGCATTACGACGCTGGTTTACTGCAATAGAGGCAAGCTGCCGGGTGGTAAGACCGTACTCATGCATGTAGCGATGGGCGACCATGGCGAGGTGAACAGGCGGGCCGCTGGCACCATATGGTGTCTCAAAAACCGCTTTTAAGTTATTGGTGTCGAGACCGCCCTCGTGAAAAAGCTGCCGGCCTCGCAACCCAAAGTTATTGCTGTAATACGTCAGGATAACATCGGCCTGCCCTGAAGCGATAGCTTGGGCAGCAACCAAAGCTAAACCTACATTACCCCCACCACTGCCCGATATGGTGGCACTGAAGCGGTGATGTATCCCAAGGTTATAAGCCAGTTCCAAATGGGTGAGCAGATTGGGCACAATCAGCCCCTCGGTAACAATTCCATCTACCTGCCGGGGAGTAATCTTGGCATCGTCAAGCGCCTTTTGAACGGCTTCAATTATAAGTGCCTTAACTCCCCGGTCGGAACTGCGAACATATTCAGTTTCTCCTATGCCGACGATGGCTATTTTGTCACGCAAGTTCTCCATGTCGGTACCCTTTCTCTAGCACTGGGTTTTAATGACGGGGCCTTTGTGGCTTGAAGAGCGGCATCGTAAGCTTATCATTGATCCTCTGGAAAACGACTTCTAAAGGCATCCCGATATACACCTCCTCGGGCTGGCAGTCAACAAGGTTGGTTACAAGGTAAATGCCTGGAGTTTTGTCAAATTCCACCAGGGCTACAATGTGTGGGCCCAGGATGGCAAAAAGAGGGCTAAGGGGACGTCTTACGTAAGTCCAGGTATACACCTTAGGCCGTTGTGTAATTGCTCGCCACTCAGTATCCGGTGAATGGCAGAACGGACATAGCATAGACGGATACCAATGAAATCGGCTGCAACTACGGCAATAGGGAAAGCGTATCTCTCCTTTACGTGTTCCCTCCCAGAAAGGTGCCCCTTCTTTGTTATCGACGTCGGGTAATGGCCTGTTTGGAAAGTCTATGTACTCTTTTACTCGTCTAACCCTCTCTTTATTAAATTAAAAAATACTGATCAATTTACTCACTTCTTGCCGATGACCAGCGGTTATTCCTGATAGATATATTCTATTATTTGTTAATGCCTTAATTTAGAATAATAGAGTATGATAGAGTTGTCAATCTGAATATGTATATGGTTGGAGACACATCCTCATTTCCCTGTCTATAGCCCTAAGGACGCACCGGAAGCAAGTTGAATCACAGTTTTTTACTTAGGGGATGACTTTGATAAATGGTATAAAGATGCAGTAGTAGGGCGATTTCCGAGCCCCTGTCGATGCCATGGACTAGATACTGGAGGAAACGTCGCAAAAGCTGATTGGAGAAGTATTCGTTAGAAATCCGTTAGAAGACAAGGGAATTTAGCTAGTAGGCCGTGCAGGTCTCGAACCTGCGACACCCTGATTAAAAGTCATGGAGTGTCAAATCAGATAGGAAAGGAGGTGAAATGGCTAGTTTTGACACCCTGATTCGGCTTGACACCCTGACTATTTCGTCAAGCGCTGGGTCTAACCGACAAAATAAAATAATGGAGGCTAAGATCCAGCATGACAACTGTGGTAAATACCCCAGAGAAGGAATATAAGCTATCTGAACTCATAGAATACTATGAGGTTTGTAACAGGGCCGAGGGTAAGAGCCCAAAAACGATTAGCTGGTATTCGGCAAACTTAAAGAGTCTTCATAACTACGTAAAAAGCAGGCAGCTTCCCTATTCATTGGATACTATTTATACAAAACTACTTCGGGAGTATGTTCTCTATCTCATGAGGAGAACTAGATACAGCGGCCACCCCTACACCCCAGCAAAAATAGAGTTATTGTCATCGGCAACCATTCATGGCCATGTCAGAACCCTAAGAGCCTTCTTTAATTGGTTAGTAGAAGAAGGATTGGCTCAAAATAACCCAGCCAAAGATCTAAAGACACCAAAGGTCAGCAGGAAAGTCGTTTCTACGCTGTCAGATGAAGAAATAGGGGCAATACTCAACACTTTTAGTACATCACCCTCTCATGCCAGGAACCAGACTCTATTTATGATTCTGCTTGACACCGGACTCAGGATAGGCGAAATTGTTAATTTGAAGATGGATGATGTTCACACGGATGAGGGATACCTTAAGGTGATGGGTAAGGGTAAAAAGGAGCGTATCGTGCCTATTGGTAATAATGCCCAAAGGGTGCTACAGCGCTACTTGTTCCGTTTTAGGCCCAAACCGAATAATCCTGTTACTAATAATGTATTCCTATCTACTAGTAGCCAACCATTGACCGAGAATAGTATGAAATTAATGTTTACCAGGCTAAGAAAGAGATCAGGGGTTTACAGGCTTCACGCTCACCTTTGTAGGCATACTTTTGCTACAAGGTTTCTGATTAATGGCGGTGATGTATTTAGTCTTCAGCAGATACTGGGGCACTCCACACTAGAAATGGTGAGGCACTATGTAAATCTGGCATCAAGCCACATAGCTATACAGCACCAGAAGTTTTCACCACTGGACCGGTTGAACCTAAAGAAATAGGGCAATTATTATCTATTAGGGCCTAGAGTGAAACTACTCTAGGCCCTTCTTTTATTTGCACAAAATAAGCTACTGTGACATTATGGAGTAAATTAACTAAAGTGAACGGGGAGTTCAAGCAGGCCCTGTCTCTACCTGAAATAATGCTTGCTTATAGCTTCTGATTGCTCTCAGAATTACTTCTCACATCTGGACGTGGGATCTGGTTGACATCGAAATGCTCATTGCGATCCTTATCTATATACGGGAAGCGGGAGACGGTCGCCCGGATTTCCTTTTGCCTTGTTCCACGGTTCCCCCAGAGCACAGTAACTTCTGTGCCTAGACCACTGAAGGTAGTATTAATGGAGCATAAGGAAATCATCTCATGGTAGTAAGGACTGAACATGCGGCCTGAGCTGATTCCAATGAACTGGCCATCCATCAACACCTTATCAGCATGATATTCGGCGCTACCAATTAGATATGAATAGTCCTCTACTAGTTCCATATGATTGTATGGCTCACCGGGTTGGAATTGTGAGCGATAAACATCCAGGCAATCCTCAGCGTTCCAGACCAGGGTCACCATCTGCCGTCTTGGGTTTACCATCTCTTTT
Source organism: Dehalococcoidia bacterium (assembly GCA_011191985.1). Classification (GTDB taxonomy): domain Bacteria; phylum Chloroflexota; class Dehalococcoidia; order Dehalococcoidales; family W111; genus W111. The sequence goes on along the minus strand of DUEU01000080.1, from coordinate 1,787 downwards.
TCGAGGGCTTTACGGCCGATGAAGTCATGGTCAAACTTGATCATGCCGGTCCAGCCAACCTCCACCGGATTGCGCCAGTGCAGCCGTATGTCTGGTTCGAGACTACCTGTAAATGTATGTCTTCCAAGCCCAAATACAGGTGCCTCTTTTTCCGCCTTCTGTAAGAACTCTATAAAACCCTTATCATAGCTACCCTGGTAATGAATTGACATCTGGGGGAAACCGCCTTCGGTATGAGCATTGCGATAGGCATGTCTGCCCAGTCTACGGATTCCGAATGCCTTACCGGCTTTAAGGAGTGCATTATAGACCAGGATAGCATCCTGTATCTGACCGTGAACTTCATAAGCCAGTGTGCCTGCCATGCCCATGCGGAGAATAGTGACTTTCCGGCCATCGATGCGGCTATCACGAAAATGGATAAATTTAATATCACGGAGGTCTTCTCCGGTGGCTGCCTCGACTACTTCCAGCGACCGGGGGCCAGCCAACTGATAAAGGAAGACCTTGCCTGTTAGAAGTTCACCCCTAACGTTACAATTTCCTTTCTGTAAGGCATATGCGATGTATGGAAACATCCAGTAAGTGATAAATTCATCTTCACCGAGCCGCAGCACCATACCATCCTGCACAATATATCCATCTTCATTACACATGATACCGTGTTTACCCTTACCCACCGGGAAGTTCGCAAAACTATTGACGCAGTGACTGGAGAATACTTTGAGAACATCGGGGCCCTTAATGTGATAAGTGCCGGTGGGATTTAAACCGGCATGGAGGTAGCAATAATTATGCCAGGATAGCTCCTCATCACACCATCCGGTATATTCAAAAGGGTGAACCCCTCCGGCAGTAGGCGAAACAGCTGAGTGCCCTTCACTTTGCACATAGACTTCTAGGCTAGAGTCATATGGCACATACGGGCTGAGCCTGAGGTATTTCTCCTGGTCAACTTCATTTACCATTTCTATTCCTCCTTATTGTTTGCTATTATTCAGATCGCATATGGTGATCTTCAAAATAAGAGCAATGATTTCATCATCTTCACCACAAAGCTAAGGCACTCCCGGGTATATTCATCAATGGTCAGTATCTTTAAGGCTCTGCCATTGGCAGTCCTGTCCATCACGAAATCATAGCTCTAGGCGGTTTTTCTCCGAAGTGGTTGGTGACATAGCTAACATTTAACCCCCGCTAAAGCAGGTTGAATTTCCCTCTTTTCTGTTCGCTTTCTCCTTCGGGGACGCTTGATAATCCGCTTTCTTAGAATCATGTATTTTACGTCCTTCGGGCAGTTCGGGGATACGGGTAGCACGTGAGATGTGGTACCCCAATTTTATCGACTGGTAAAGCGCAATATAACTTTCTCTATTGTTCCTATATTTTGCGTTTAACCTCTAGTTTTAAACGGTATATAGCGAGAACTTCGACTTCCTCCCCGACCTCTATCTGCCCTTCAATAGACTCGGCCTGCCAGCTCTCACCGGCAACTCGGATAACGCCGGTGGGTTTCAAAGACTTTGTAACCTCACCTACAATGCCAATCATCCCTTCAGAGCCAGTTATCTTTCTGCGGCGTACGCTAGGCAATACCGCCCATGTCCTGAAAAAAATATAACTGCCGAGGGCCAACCCGATGGCTATCATCGCCCATAGTGGAAGTTCCACCTTGAAATACCACAGTATCCCGATGACCACTGCCAGTATGACGATATCATCTATCAACGATAATAGTACAATTGTCCAAGCTTTTCTTGTTGATATTTCGCCTTTTTCAGCCATCT
>DUEU01000008.1 GCA_011191985.1 Dehalococcoidia bacterium | reverse complement strand
GACAAAGAATGCTCTGCGAATCAGGGGAACTGAAAATGGTAAGTCGAAGTCTCTATTGAGTGTCTTCCTCCTTATAGTTGTTCTCGATATTGTTTTCTCCTAATATCATCGACTTCCAGTTAATGGTGCCTTGTAGAACTTTAGGCTGTCCTCAAACATCTCTAAACTAATATGGTGTGACATCGTAGCTTGTTGATTATGACACCCCCCTATTTATTCAGATATAGTATTCTCATTGACACTATTATATCTAGATAATTAGAAGGGTGTCGTGAATTTCAATCTTGTTTGATTTCTAAAACCGTAAATAGGAGTTAATAACTTTATCTGAAAAATTGCTGACCCTTACTCCCTCTGAGCTTCAGTATCGCAACCACTTTGAAGCTAAATAGAGCATCGGTTTGTTGAACCGACGCTCTTTCTGGCTTCATAAATGGTATTATAAATAGGATAATGTATCCAAAAAGGTAGAAAATGCCAGATATTTCTGAAGTAGCCGAAAATATATATATGATAGACAACCAATTATTTAATATACCTAAGTGGGGTTGTGTTTACTTACTGAATGAAGATTACAAGACTTTGATAGAGACTGGCCCAACTAATTCTATACCCTTTGTACTTGCTGGGATTAAAAAGATAGGTTTTAAACCCAAAGATGTAGCCCATATCATTGTAACTCATATTCATTTAGACCACGCTGGAGGTACTGGTGTTTTAGCTCAGGCCATGCCTCAGGCACAGGTGATAGTCCATCACAAAGGAGCACGACATCTAGTCAATCCAACTAGGCTAGTAGAAAGTGCCATAGCCGCTCGGGGTAATGAATTTATTAACATGCATGGTAAAGTCCTACCTATAGATATTCACAGAGTAAAAGCAGTAAATGAGGGCGATAGAATACAATTAAGTGACCAACAGATGTTACATTTCATAGATGCCCCTGGACACGCTCCTCATGAATTGTGTATATTCGAAACTCGAAATTGCGGCTTGTTTACCGGCGATGCAGTAGCAGTATATATTCCTGATTATGACGTCTTGCTGCCATTTCATCCTCCACCTCACTTTAACCTTGAACTTTGCCTAGACACATTGCTCAGATTAGAAGGATTGTCTGCCCGTACTATTTATTATTCTCATTTTGGCATTAGCAGTTCAGTAAAAGAACACATCCAGCGCAGTAGAGAACAGTTAATGGTTTGGGATAATATTTTTCGGACTGGTGCAAGAGATAGTGATTGGAATGAAATAGAAAGTAAAATGACGTCTCAAGCCTGCGCCCAGCTAGAACCTTTGAAAGGTATCAAATCTGTAGAGTTACTGTACGAGTATCTGGCTGACAATCATATTCCTTTGTGCGCGGCTGGACATATTAAGTATTATCAAGAATTATCAAATACTAAGACCTAATAATTACGCTAAAACAATAGTCAGCCAAACTTTTAGGTAGTAAGTAGCTACCATATCCGAAATTACCTAACTTAATGAATCAACCTGTACATTGGGCTATATTTCTTATGCACCTCCACCGCATCATAACACCATACAGCCTAGCAGTAACAATTAGGAAGCATTTTCTGTATTCGGATAATTTCTCAGACTGAAGATATTGAATAAAAAGCTTATCTGAAAAATTGGGCAGCCGTACCCCTTTTGAGAGTTGCTCCAGCTACCTTGAAACCTAGCTCAGGTTTGTGAACTCTTGACTCGGAATACCTGCTACTTAGGCATGTGCGTTCACAGCTAATAGCTAGTCTGTATTGCTTTGACATTGCTTTTTTTAAGCAATATACTTGGCTACGTGAGGGAAGAGGGAGTGAAAGGAAGATTTATCTGGCCAATGTTCTGGGCATTGGTTGTAGTATTCGCCATATCAATAATGGTGATGTTTGCCCAATTTATGCCGATGCGTTTTAATGCTTTTATTGCTTGGCCGATACTCTTTGTGCTGGGAGTGATATTGCTTGTTCTTACCATTAGGACCCAGATGGAAGGGAAACTTAAGAGGTTCTTACTAATAACTGGAGCATCACCCATCGGATTTGTTGTCTTTGTTTTCCTGCATAATATAATTAGTGGTCTATTCAATACCGAGGAAGCCATCTTCTTTACCCTCGCAACTATGGTCTGCCCAGTAGGGTTTCTAGTAGGGGCAATAGGAAGTATAGTTCTCAATGCCAAGAGAATTAAAGCTAATTAGTGATTACTTGAATTCACAGTTTTATATAGGTTCAGAGCCTCCTCAAAGGTCAAGCTTGCCGCATAGTGTGAAACCATAGCAGGAGTTTCCCAACCACCTAGGTTTTGGATTACCTTATTAGATAAACCAGATTTAATGTTATGGACACAAAAGCCTCGTCTGAATGAATGCGCATTACATCGTATCCCAGTAGTTTGGCTCAACCTTTGAAGCATAGTTTGTATACCATAAGGGGTGATACCCAAGGTATCATACTTGGTGAACCATTCCCGTACAATGCCATTACCAGCTAGAGCCTTTCGATAGCGATTGCCTTTACCCAGGATAATTACAGTTCCCTCTTGCCAATCGAAGTTAGTTGATTTAACATTTGCTGCTTCAGATAGTCTCATACCTGAGTACCATAAAAGATTAAGAATCACCTTGTCCCTCTCCGTCAGAGCATGATTTGCGAGTATGACTAATTGCTCCTTTGATATTGCTGGTAATAGCTTCTTTTGCCTTCGTGGTGGCAGTACCTTTTCAATGGGATTATCAGGAAGCTGGTCAGTATGGTATAACCACCTGCACAAGGTTTTAATACATCTGTAGTAGTTGTGCTTAGCGTTACCACAAGTAAGAGAGTTGAGATAGAAATTGATACCTTCAGGGGTAATAGGGTACCCGATAAACCTCTCAAGGGCTAGGTGATATACTGCTATGGTCTTAGGGCTTGTGCCTGTAGCTCTGGAGTTTAGGAAGCTATCAAGAAGACTTTTTGTGAACTTTTTTGTGAACTGTTCACAAGCATTTTGTGCGTAAAAAGTGGAGCGGGAGACGGGACTCGAACCCGCGACAACCTGCTTGGAAGGCAGGGACTCTACCGACTGAGTTACTCCCGCATGCGTGGACTATGCGTAAATTGTAAGCCAAACTAAGTGAAAAAACAAGCTGTAGACACCCTGCTTGGACAATCGCTCGCCAGAGGTTAAATCTTTAAGGCATTGTCAATTGTCTATAATCTATGCGTCCGTGGATGTTGATAATTATCCAGAAGAGGGGTAAATGAGGACAAGAGAAAGGGGGAGCATGTACCCCAGACCTATAACCGAGGGATGTCACTGTTATTAAGCTACATATAACCTGATTTCGGTGTTGGCAGTCTCTGATATTCTTTCTTGGATTGAACAATAGATATGATAAGCTCTATTAACTCTCTGAGTTGTTCAGCCTTAGTATCTGGGTTTGTTATCTTATCCTCCCACCGTAACTCCTTAATCTTTGAATCGTATATTACTTTAAAATAGTAGCATGAACTTGGGGTTACTATACCCACTCCTTCATCAGGGGGCACGGTAATAGAAAATTCATCGGGGTAATTAAAGAAATCAATCTCAATCATCTTTTGATAAATGGCGTCCAACTCTTCCTCAGTTAAAGGCAAGGACACTGTGATAGGTGGGTCAAGAACCATGTCTTTTGTGTACGTTCCTTCAAAGGTATTTAACACATTTCCAGCAGTAACACCGTATGCGAATATTAAACCGAAATCATCGGATTCAGGAGGGTTACATCCAGTTAAAGCGAATAATACACATATTGCTATTAGTAATGATATAACTTTCTTTACCATGACAGTCTGATTATTTGGGAAAGTGAATTTAATGTCAAGAGTACTATTTTGTATTACTTGTGTGCGTAGATATGCAACAATCCCACCATTCTCCACATTACCTTATACCCAAGACTGGAGTATGGGGGAATAGGGGTAAATGAGGACAGGTGAAAGTGAATTAACGCGCTATTAATTAGACTAGTTAAATGTTTGTATTCGCAGGATAATCTTGTCCCAATCGCTATAGGTAAGCAGAACAGAAGAAGCTAGATTGACGGTCATTCTACTATTTTTTTGCTCCACAGCACGCTGTATCCAACTATGACTTGTGGAGGCAAGCCCTTTATCAATCATATCACTTAACCATTTATCTATATTATTATTCATACCAACCTCCTACGCTGACGTAGACATGGTATTACTCAGGACTGCTAGTAAACCTACCAACAAATATGTCACACAATACAAATGATGGGAAGGTATTATGTTCTAGTTACCAGTTCAATGCAACACAATATATATTTTGATACGCTGAGGCTTCCCCGACAATCGCCTGAAATGATTAATTTAGGGTGAAGAGATAGGTGTCAGAGAAGCGAGGGAGGTCCCGAAAACTGTTTATCAGTGTTTGCAGTTGTGGTAAAATAGACGGGGCATAGCTGGGCTTAGGTAACCGGGAGGTGGGTCGTGGCAACTCAGCCGGAAACCAAGGAACAGGGGCAGAATCTGGAATCACTCACTTGGGGTGAGCTAACCTGGGTTAATATCGAACGGCCGACGGAAAGGGAAACGGACTACCTTGCACAAAATTACCACTTCCATCCGCTGGATTTAGACGACTGTCTCAGTCGGATACAGCGCCCCAAGATAGACGAATACCCTGATTACCTGTTTCTGGTGCTGCACTTTCCGGTATTCAACAAGGAAGCAAGAGTAACTACCCCCAGCCAGGTGTCGGTCTTTATCGGCGATAACTACCTTGTTACCCTTCACAAGGGGGAGCTTAAGCCCCTGGTCAAGCTATTCCGGGACTGCCAGCTCAATGAGGAGTCCCTTGAGGAGAACTTCAGCCTCGGCTCCGGTTACCTGCTCTACCGCATTATTGACCGCTTGGTTGACTATTGCCTGCCGATACTGAACCGGGTCGGTGATAATATTGAGCGGGTTGAGAATAACATCTTCAGCGATGGTGTCCGCGGCACATTGAGAGAGATATCTTGGCTCCGCCGTGATATTATCTCCTTCCGGCGTATCATCTGGCCGATGAGGGCGGTCATTGGCAGTTTGGAGCCCAGGGTGCGCCGTTTTACCAGGCGGGATATGAAGGACATTGATGTCTATTTCGGAGACATGATTGACCATGTGGACAAAATCTGGGACGGGCTCGACGGGTACAAGGAGATTATCGAAGGCTTAAATGATACCTACGACTCGCTGGCGACCAACCGCACCAATGAGGTAGTGCGAACGTTGACCATAATTGCCACAGTCCTTCTTCCCATAACGGTAGTGGCCAGCATCTATGGGATGAACATTGATTTGCCTTTTGAAAATTTACCGTATCCTTTCCCTATGGCAATCGTGGTCTTCATCATGCTAGTCATCATCGTTGGTATGCTCTACTTTTTCCGCCGCAAGCACGTAATTTAGTGACCGCAAGTGGAAATATTCAACATCTGGTTCTGGTTCCTGTTCCTCATCATTGACCTCACTCTGGCAGTTTTTATGTACCGGCTCTGGGGTAAGAAGGGGCTATACGTCCTGATTACCGCCTCGATAATCGCCGCCAATATCCAGGTTGTGAAGACAGTACAGCTATTTGGCCTGGTGGCTACCCTGGGTAATGTACTCTACGGCAGCATTTTTTTCGCCACCGACGTGCTATCAGAGGTCTATGGCCGAAAATCGGCCAGAAGAGGAGTGTGGCTGGGCTTCAGCGCCCTAATACTGATGGCAATCTGGATGCAGCTGGCCCTCATATTTATCCCCGACGCTTCTGATTTCGCCCAGGATTCGATGGTAACGATATTCGGATTAATGCCCCGGATTGTGGCCGGCAGTCTTATTGCCTACCTTCTATCCCAGCACCACGACATCTTCGCTTTTCACTACTGGAAGGACCGGACCGGAGGTAAGTACCTGTGGCTCAGAAACTGTGCCTCCACCACCATCTCCCAGGCTATTGATAGCGTAGTATTTTGCTCTATTGCCTTTATCGGCGTGTTTGACTGGCCAGTGTTTTTTGAGATATTGCTCACCACCTATTTCTTAAAATTTATTGTCATGTTAGTTGACACCCCGTTTATATACTGGGCCAAGCGCTTCAGCAATACGGTTCTGGCCCACGAACAACAAGAAAGTCTGGTGGAAGGATAATGAATATCCATTTCCTGGGAGCGCATAATCTGGAATCCCAAGGCTCAAGGTTCGTCTCGCTGCTTATCGATAACATCCTGGCCCTGGATGCCGGCGGACTTACCGCCGACCTGCCTCTTTCGGAGCAGCTCCGGCTCAAGGCTGTCCTGCTTACCCATCACCACTACGACCACATCCGTGATATCCCGGCCCTGGCCATGAACCTTTTCCTCCAGGACGCCACCATCGACATCTATTCTACTCAGGCGGTTGGCGATGCTCTCGACAGCTACCTGCTCAATGGCCAGTTATACCCCCGATTCCAGGAAGTGCCGGAGGAAAGGCCGACGGTCAGGTTCAGGGCAATAGAACCATTAAAATCGGAGAATATTGAGGGCTATAATATCCTGGCCGTACCGGTGAAACACAGCGTGGCTACCGTCGGCTATCAGATTACCGCCCCTGACGGTAAGACGATATTCTATACCGGGGATACCGGGGCGGGACTGGCCACCGTCTGGGAACTGGTATCACCAGAGCTGCTGGTTGTTGAAGTTACCTCGCCTAATAAATATAGTGAATGGGCGGCTAACGCTGGCCATCTTACCCCGTGCCTGCTGGAACAGGAACTGATGAGCTTTCAGAAACTAAAAGGGTACCTGCCCCAGGTGGTTACCGTCCACATGAATCCCATGCTGATTGAAGAGATATCAGCGGAAATAGCGTCGGTGGCCAAAGTCCTGGGCGCTTCGGTCACCCCGGCTGCCGAGGGGATGCAAATTCGGCTCTAGAGGCAACCCGGTTATGAGTAAGGACCCGGTTAACAATCTAAGATTCATGGTCGACAGCAATGTCGGCAAACTGGCCCGGTGGCTGAGGATGATGGGCTATGATACTCGTTTCTTTAACGGCGGTAATGATGCCCAGATGGTCAGGGAAGCCCTGGACGAGGACAGGGTGATACTGACCAGAGACACCCAGATTGTAAAGAGACGAGTGGTAACCACGGGGCAACTCAAGGTTGTACTGGTCAGCAGTGATGACCCGCGGCAGCAGATGCGCCAGGTCATAGCGTCGCTGAAACTGGGCCTGATGGATCCGTTCTCCGTCTGCCTGGAATGCAACCGGCCTCTGGAAGAGAGGAGTCCATCGCAGGTAAAGGACCTGGTGCCACCCTATGTCTTCCAGACCCAGCGTGAGTACATGGAGTGCCCCGCCTGCCACCGTATCTACTGGCGTGGCACCCACTGGCAGGCAATGACCCGTCAACTTCGGGAGTTGCTGGAAGGTTGACCACAGGCCGGGGATACTGGTACACTTCAAATCAGCAGTTCAGCTACTTTAAATAAAGGAGGATTTATGGACTATAAGAACATACTGCTGGAAAAGAAAGAAGGCGCTGGCAAGATTACCATTAACCGGTTGCCGCTGAATATCATCAACATCGAGACACTGGAGGAAATGAACCAGGCCCTGCGGCAGCTGAGAACCGATGACCAGGTAAAGGTGGTGGTGATCACCGCCGCTGGTACCAAGGCCTTTTCTGCCGGCGTTGAGGTGGCCGACCACTTGGGCGATATGCTGCCCAAGATGGTCGAGGTATTCCACCAGCTGTTTACAGAACTGATTAATGTTGACAAGCCGACTATTGCCGTTGTCAACGGCCTTGCTCTTGGCGGCGGCTGTGAGATTATCGCCGGCTGCGACATGGCCATTGCCTCGGAAAAGGCCCAGTTCGGCCAGCCCGAGATAAAGCTGGGGGTATATCCGCCACCAGCATCAATACTGTTTCCCCGGATTATGGGCCAGAAAAAGGCATTTGAGATAATCCTGTCCGGCGACAGTATTGACGCCAAAGAAGCGGAGCGGATTGGCCTGATAAACAAAGTTGTCCCGGCCGATGAACTGGAGTTGGCCGCGGAGGCATTTATCAAGCGGTTCACCGGCAACAGCGGCCTGGCCCTGAGTCAGACCCGCCGGGCGCTCTATCGCAACCTTGACCTGGAGTTTAACAAGGCGCTGGAGGTAACCGGCATTGACGCCACGGCAGTAATGGCCGGCGAGAACAGCGTCGAGGGACTGACCGCCTTCCTGGAAAAGCGGGCGCCGGTCTGGAAGAGGTAAGAAGCAACGGTAAAATAAATTCGGGGAAGGATGAAAGTCTTAACTGCGGAGCAAACACGTCAGATTGATAAGCAGTGCGCCGACCTAGGCCTGCCTACTGAGGTGCTCATGGAAAACGCCGGCCGGGCGGTGGCGGAGGAGGTGGCGCGCATCCTGGGTGCCGTTGATAAGCAGGACATAATAGTCTTAATTGGGCCGGGTAATAACGGCGGCGATGGGCTGGTCGCGGCCCGCTATCTTCATGAACGCGGGGCGAGGGTCAGCCTTTACCTCTGTCACCGGCGGCCACCGAACGATAGCAACCTGATGCTGGTCCGGGAGCGGGTGATAACCGAAATTGATGCCGCCCAGGATGAAGATCTGGGACGCCTCAGTGAGATGCTATCGTCAGCCACCGCGGTTATTGACGCCATTTTCGGCACGGGTAAAAGCCGCCCCCTGACGGGTATCTTCTCCCGGGTGCTGGATAAGATAACGAGCTACAAGGTTGACAATCCCAAACTGCGCCTCATCGCCGTGGACCTCCCTTCCGGGCTGGATGCGGATACTGGCACTGTTGACCCTTACTGCCTTTACGCCGATAACACCGTCACCCTGGGTTTTCTAAAGGTGGGCCTGTTTAACTTCCCCGGCGCCGCCCGGGTGGGCAGAGTATCCGTCGTTGATATTGGTATACCGGAGCATTTAGCTACTGGGATTGAGACCGAGCTTATAACGGAACAGTGGGCCAGGGCCGTTCTCCCCAAGCGCCCACCGGATGCCAACAAAGGCAGCTTTGGCCGGGTGCTGGTAGTAGCCGGCTCAATTAATTACATCGGCGCCGCCTGTCTGGCTTGCAGCGGCGCGACCAGGGTCGGGGCCGGTCTGGTAACGCTGGCGACGGCCCGCAGCCTCCTGCCGGTTCTGGCGACCAAGCTGACTGAGGTGACCTACCTGCCCCTGCCCGAGTCCGATAACGGCACTATCGCCGCCGATGCTGCTGAAATTATCGGGGCGCAATTTGAGCGGTACAATGTCCTGCTGCTCGGCTGCGGTATAGGACAGGGCCCGCCGGTTACGGAACTTATTAGCGCTATTATCCGTAACAGTGAAGGTATTCTTCCCTCGCTCATACTTGATGCCGATGCCCTCAACACCCTGACGCAGATTCCGCGCTGGTGGCAGCAGCTTCCCGGTGATGCTATACTTACACCGCATCCGGGCGAGATGGCCCGATTGACTGGGCTGTCGGTCGCTGAAATCCAGTCAGACAGGGTCAGTATCGCTCGGAGGTTTGCCCAGGAGTGGCAAAAGACGATTGTCCTCAAGGGGGCTTACAGCGTGATAGCCAGCCTCAGAGGTGAAATCAAGGTTAGCCCGGTCGCCCATCCTGGTCTGGCTTCGGCCGGGACCGGTGATGTCCTGGCCGGAACTATCGCTGGGCTGGTCGCACAGGGCCTATCACTTTTCGATGCGGCTGCCTTAGGGGTGTATCTGCACGGTAGGGCCGGCGAAGCCGTCGGCGAGCGACTGGGAGACACTGGCATGGTTGCCAGTGACCTTTTGCCGGAGCTACCACTGGTTATTAAAAAAATAAAAGGGAGACCTGACTAGGCAAGGGATAGAGAGCGGACTATGCTGCTGGCGGTTGATATTGGCAATACCAATATTATTTATGGCGTTTTCCAGGGTGACGAACTCAGGGGCACGTGGCGGGTGGCAACAGATGTTGGCCGGATGCCCGATGAGTATGCTGCTACATTGCTTAACCTGTTGCGCCATCAGGGCCTGGAGACCACCGACATTAAAGAGGTAGCCCTGTGCTGCGTCACACCACCACTGCTGGCTATTTTCGAGGAGTTGTTGGAGCAATACTTCCACGTCTCGCCGCTGGTAGTCGGCCCGGGGGTCAAGACAGGGGTGCATATCCGCATGGACAACCCGAGAGAGGTCGGCACTGACCGCATCGTCAATGCTGCTGCCGCCCACCATCTCTATAGCGGTGCGGTTATTATCGTTGACATGGGCACCGCTACTACCTTTGACACGGTATCCAAAGAAGGTGACTATCTGGGCGGGGCCATTGCCCCCGGCATCGCCACTGCGGCCGAAGCCCTTTTCATCAAAGCATCAGCACTGCCGCGGGTAGAACTTACCCGCCCCGAACACGCTATTGGTACTAATACCATTACCGCCATGAAGTCAGGGATAATTTTCGGGTACGTTGGCCTCGTCGAGGGTATCGTCAATCGCATACAGCGGGAACTGGGTGAAAAAGCGACCATTGTGGCCACCGGCGGTTACGCCCGTCTGATAGCCAGAGAGACTCCCATAATCGACAAAGTCAACTCCGACCTGACACTGGTCGGTCTGAGGCTTATCTACCTGATGAACCAAGCTTGATGGAGGAGGCGGTTCCGCTGACTCCAAAAGGAGACAACAGTGCTGACCAATAAGACTATAGTCCTGGGGATAACCGGCGGCATTGCTGCCTACAAGGCGGTTGATATCGCCAGCAAGCTCACCCAGGCCGGGGCCAAGGTTGAGGTAGTTATGACCGAATCGGCCACCAGATTCATCACCCCCCTCACCCTCCGGGCCATTACCGGCCGGCCGGTGGTAACCAGCATGTGGGAACCCGCTGGCGAGTTCCGCGTCGAGCACATTGCCCTGGCTGAAGCGGCTGATATCATCGCCATTGCTCCGGCGACAGCCAATATCATCGCCCGGCTGGCCGCCGGCATTAGCGATGATATTCTCAGCTGCACTGTGCTGGCGAGCAAAGCTCCGGTCCTGGTTGCCCCGGCAATGCATACGGCTATGTTCCTGAACCCGGTTACCCAGGAGAACCTGGCCCGGCTTAAAGCTAGAGGCTTCATCATTGTTGACCCAGCCAGCGGCAAACTTGCTTCTGGCGGCCAGGGCGTGGGACGCCTGCCTGATACCGAGATTATTATCGCCGCCATTGAGAAAACACTGACCAGAAGCAGTGACCTGGACGGCCGTCATATTGTGGTTACCGCCGGCGGCACCCGGGAGCCAATAGACCCGGTGCGCTACGTTGGCAATCGCTCTTCGGGTAAGATGGGCTACGCCTTAGCCGAGGCAGCCCGGGACAGGGGAGCTACCGTCGTCCTGATTACGGCGTCGCCTCACCCCGGGCCGTCAGGCGTCGAAGTCGTTACCGTTGAAACAGCCACCCAGATGCAGTCAGCGGTAGCCAAGGCCACAGTTTCGGCCGATGCCCTGATTATGGCGGCGGCAGTAGCCGACTACCGGCCTAAAAACGTCTCTCCTACCAAGATAAAGAAGCAGGCTCCGGGCCTCACCCTGGAGCTGGTAAGAAACCCGGACATCTTGGCCGAAGCCATGGGCAGTTTCATTAAGGTCGGTTTCGCCGCGGAAAGCGAGAACCTGTTAGAGAACGCCCGCCAAAAGCTGGAGATGAAACAACTTGACATAATAGTTGCCAATGATATTACCGAGACCGGCAGCGGCTTTGCCGTTGAAACCAACAGAGTGACCCTGATAGACAAACAGGGCAATGTGACCGAGCTTCCCCTGATGACCAAAAGAGAGGTAGCCGATAAGATTCTGGACAGGGTAGGGGAGCTTTTAACTAAAAGATAGAGCATCGATTTAGAACCTTATTCACAGAAAGTCCAAGAGAGGCGTAGCGTCTCTTAAAAACCTCTACTCCCTCTCCTTGAGAAGGAGAGGGGGACACAGGGTGTGAGGCTGTAAAATATTTTCCTAGAAAGGCACCAATGGCGGAAACAACAGACATAGAATACGAAATGCCCAAGGCCTATGAGCCGGCCGCGGTGGAACAGAAATGGTACCGTTTCTGGCTTGAGCAGGGCTACTTCAGGGTAGAGATAGACCCGCAAAAGAAGCCCTTCGTTATTATCATGCCACCACCTAACGTTACCGGTGAGCTCCATATCGGGCATGCCCTCACGGCGACCATTGAAGATATCATGACCCGCTGGCATCGGATGAAAGGCGACCCCACCCTGTGGCTCCCCGGTGTTGACCATGCCGGTATCGCCACCCAGGTAGTGGTAGAGCGCATGCTGACCAGCGAAGGGCTTGACCGGCACCAGCTGGGCAAGGAGAAAACGCGGGAAAGAATCAAACAATGGGCAGATAGCCGGCGCCAGACCATCGCCGAGCAGCACCAGAGGCTGGGGGCCTCCTGCGACTGGGACCGGGAACGTTATACCCTGGACGAAGTACCGAGCCGAGCAGTGCGCACCGCTTTCGTCCGCCTGTACGAAAAAGGACTAATCTATAGAGGCGAGCGAATCATCAACTGGTGTCCCCGCTGCTCCACTGCCCTCTCCGACCTTGAGGTAGACCATAAGGAGTTAGCCGGGCAGTTGTACTACGTACGCTACCCGTTAGCCGAAGACAAAGGCTTTATCACCGTAGCCACCACCCGCCCGGAGACCATACTGGGCGATACCGCCGTCGCCGTCAACCCCGAGGATAAGCGGTTCAAGGCCATGCTTGGCAAGAAGGTCATCCTGCCCGCCGTCAAACGGGTAATACCCATCGTCGCTGACGAGGCCGTTGACCCTGAATTCGGCACCGGCGCCGTTAAAATAACTCCCGCCCACGACCCGGTGGACTTTGAGGTTGCCCAGCGGCAGGGACTACCTCTGATAAATATCCTGAACCCGGACGCCACCATGAATGAGAACGCTGGCCCCTATGCTGGCCTTGACCGGTTTGCCTGCCGCCAGGCAATACTGGCTGACCTGGAGAAGGAAGGTCTCCTAGAAAAGGTTGAGCCTTACCACCACTCGGTGGGACACTGCCTGCGCTGCCAGACGATTGTCGAGCCTATCGCCAGCCAGCAGTGGTTCATCAGCACCACACCACTGGCGCAGCCGGCGATAAACGCTGTCCAGAATGGGCAAATCACTATCATCCCGGCCCGCTTTACCAAGGTCTACCTCAACTGGATGGAGAATATCCGTGACTGGTGCATCAGCCGCCAGCTCTGGTGGGGCCATAGGATTCCGGTGTGGTACTGCCGCGATTGTGGTGAGCTGACGGTAACCGTCGAAGATGCCAAAGCCTGCCGTCACTGCGGATTGACTGATATAGAGCAAGACCCGGATGTCCTGGATACCTGGTTCAGCTCGGCACTGTGGCCTCACTCCACCCTGGGCTGGCCCGATGACAGCGAAGACCTGCGCTATTTCTACCCGACCACGGTAATGGAGACGGCCTACGATATCCTCTTCTTTTGGGTGGCCAGAATGATTATGATGGGCCTTGAGGATACCGGTGATATCCCCTTCCGCACCATTTACCTTCACGGTCTGATACGTGACGAGCGGGGCGAGAAGATGAGCAAGGTGAAGGGCAATGTAATCAATCCGATTGATACCCTGGAACAGTACGGCACCGATGCTCTGCGCTTCGCGGTAATCACCGGCACATCGCCCGGAAACGACAGCAAGCTGACCCCGGCCAAACTGGAGGCCGGTCGTAACTTTGCCAACAAGCTCTGGAACGCCACCCGCTTCGTGGTCAGAAGCATCCCAGAAGGCCAGACCACCACCGAGATCCAGCGAGACTCGCTGCCGGTAGAAGACCGCTGGATTCTAAGCCGCCTCGCCGGTACCATAGCCACCATAAGCCGCCTGATGGAAGACTTCCAGTTTGCCGAGGCCCAGAGACAGATTCACGATTTTCTGTGGGGCACGTTCTGCGACTGGTATGTCGAAATCGCCAAAGTCCGACTCCACCCCGATGCTAAGGCGTTATCCCCCATTCCGGTCCTGGTTCACGTTCTGGAGACGTCGCTCCGTCTGCTGCACCCCTACATGCCATTTATCACTGAGGAACTATGGCAAAACCTCAAGAGACGGGCTGATTTGCCGTCGGCCGCATCGATAATGGTTGCCCCCTACCCCGACAGCGACCGGACCTGGATTGATCCCGAAGCAGAACGGATTATGGAATCGGTGATAGAGATAATCCACTCGATCCGTAACGCCAGGGCCCAATACAAAGTAGCCAACAGCCGCTGGATTGAGGTGCAGATTTACGCCGGTGGTCTAACACCGGCCATTACGGAGCACTCACCGGTAATCCAGGCCCTGGCCAGGGCAAGACCGGTTACTCTTTTCGAAACCAGAGAGGAGACCGCGGTGGTTAAAAACAATCTGGTGCTGGTGCTCAAAGACACTGAGGTAGTCATCCCTATGGAAAGTATGGTCGATCTGGAAGCGGAAAAGGCGCGGCTGCAGAAAGAGATAGCCCAGGTCCGCGCTGACCTTGAGCGTCTTACCACCAGGCTGAGTGACAGCACTTTCCTCACCAAAGCCCCGGCTACCGTTGTTGATAAGGAACGGGGAAAGCTGGCTGAAAGACAGGACAAGCTGGCAAGGCTGGAGCAGCAGCTTGCCACGCTGAAGTGACCGGGTAAAAGGGGGTGGCATCATGGTCAAGAGACAGGTAACGCTTACCTTTCCCCAGGAACTGCTCAGGGAGCCGATTATATTCACCCTCGGTCAGCAGTTCAAAGTATCAACCAATATCTACCGTGCCGATATTGCCGAGGACAGGGGCTGGATGGTCCTTGAACTTGAGGGTGAGGCAGAGGACATCGAGCAGGGAATTGCCTGGATGACCAGCAAAGGGGTAAGGGTAGACGCCGCTATCGGTGACGTTGGCCAAGACTGAGGGATAAGGGGTTTACCCGATGAAAATAGTCGCGGCCATGAGTGGCGGTGTTGATTCCTCGGTAGCCGCCGCCGTCCTCAAAGAAGAAGGTCACCAGGTAATTGGCGCCACCATGCAGGTCTGGCCTCCGGACGGGCCGTCCCGCGCTGTGGAAGATGCTAAGAAAGCAGCCGGGCAACTGGGTATCCCCCACCATGTTATAGACCTCAGAGACGTCTTCGCCCGAAAGGTCATCACCGAATTCTGCCGTGAGTACAGCCTGGGTAGAACGCCTAACCCGTGTATCATCTGCAACCACGACATCAAGTTCGGCATCCTGCTGGAGAAAGCCAGGGAGTTGGGAGCCGATTATATCGCCACCGGCCACTATGCCAGAATAGAGATGGCCGTCGATAATGGCCGATACCTTCTCAAAAAAGGGGCTGACCGGCACAAAGAGCAGTCCTACTGGCTCTACTCGCTGACCCAGGCACAACTGAGGCACATCATACTGCCGCTAGGCAAACTGACTAAGGAGAAAGTCAGGGAAATCGCTGGCAAACTTCAGCTTCCGGCGTTAGCAAGACCGGAAAGTCAGGACATCTGTTTCATCCCCGATAACAACTATCCCCGGTTTCTCAAAGAGCACATACCCGAGGCCGCCCGTCCCGGGCCGATACTGGACAGGGAAGGTAATATATTGGGAGAGCACCGG
The DNA here is from genome assembly GCA_011191985.1 of Dehalococcoidia bacterium. Lineage (GTDB taxonomy): Bacteria > Chloroflexota > Dehalococcoidia > Dehalococcoidales > W111 > W111. The sequence goes on along the minus strand of DUEU01000008.1, from coordinate 11,161 downwards.
GGGATAGTGTTCTACACCGTAGGCCAGCGCCGGAATCTGGGTATCGCCGCTAGGGAACCGCAGTATGTCATCGGGATTAACCCGGAAAAGAACGCTATCGTCGTGGGCGGACGGCAGGAGATATACCGACGGGAACTGACCGCCTCCAGGCTGAACTGGATTGCTATTGACAAGCTGAGCCAGCCGATTGCGGTAAGTGCCCGGGTAAGGCACCGCCATAGAGAGGTCGCGGCCACCGTAATCCCCGTGGCAAATGACCATATCCATGTTTGGTTTGAGCAGCCGCAGCCGGCTATCACGCCGGGCCAGTCGGTGGTGTTCTATCAGGGTGATACGGTTATTGGTGGGGGCGTAATAGATTAGATTCTTGTGTTGAACCCCATCCCCTTGATCCCCTTCCCCTTAGAAAGGGGAAGGGGAAATTATTTTTAGAGGGGCTTTGCCCCTCTTTAACACCCCGGTTAGATTACCCCCCTTCAAAGGAGAGGGGGAGAGACATAAAAAGAGGGGTTTCACCCCTCTAGAACTCCCGAATGCTATCACTAGGTATTTTGCTTCTTCTACTCCCACTCTATGGTTGAGGGGGGTTTGGAGGTTATGTCGAAGACGACACGGTTGACACCGGGGACTTCGTTAACGACCCGGTTGGAAATTCGCGCCAGCAGGTCGTAGGGGAGGCGCGCCCAGTCTGCCGTCATGGCGTCCTCGCTGGTCACGGCGCGGACCGCCAGCAAGTAGCCATAGGTACGGTAATCTCCCATTACTCCCACACTTCTGACATCGGTGAGCACGGCAAAGCTCTGCCACAGCTGGTTGTACATGTTTGCCTTTTTAATCTCGTTCATCAACACCCAATCGGCGGCGCGCAGTATCTCCAGTTTCTCGCTGGTCACCTCGCCGATAATGCGGATGGCCAGACCGGGCCCGGGGAAGGGCTGCCGCCTTACCATCTCCTCTGGCAGACCGAGCTCATGCCCGACCTGGCGCACTTCGTCCTTGAACAGGTAACGTAGCGGCTCAAGCAGCTGCAATTTCATACGGGCTGGCAGACCGCCGACATTATGGTGCGTCTTTATCGTGGCCGAGACTTTGCTCACCGATGAAGTGCTTTCAATAACATCGGGATAAAGAGTCCCCTGGGCCAGGAAATCAACCTTGCCAATTTTTTCGGCTTCCTGCTCAAATACCCTTATAAATTCCTCGCCGATGGCCTTTCGCTTTACCTCAGGGTCGGTTATACCTCTCAATCTATCGAGGAACCTTTCGGTAGCATCGACATAGTTGATATTCATGCCTAGATTCAAACGGAAGGTATTCAGTGTCCGCTGTGCTTCGTCACGGCGAAGCAGACCGTTGTTGACAAAAATACAGGTGAGCTGATCACCGACCGCCCGGTGGACAAGGGTAGCCACCACCGCCGAATCAACGCCGCCGGAGAGGGCACAGATGACCCGCCCACTCCCCACCTGGTTTCTAATCTTGGAGAGGCTTTCGTTGATGAAGTTGCCCATGGTCCAATTACCCTGGCAGCGGCATACCCGGTAGGCAAAATTCCTAAGGATGGTCTTGCCATACGGGGTATGGGCAACCTCAGGGTGAAACTGGAGCCCGAATATCCGGTCGTCATTGCCCATTACTGCTACCGGTGAGTTTTCCGTATAGGCCAGGGAGCGGAATCCCGGCGGCATATCTTCAATCCGGTCGCCGTGGCTCATCCATACCGGCGAGGGTGATGGTAAATCAGCAAAAAGAGGCGAATCCTCGTCACTCAGGTAAAGGACGGCATGGCCGTATTCTCGCTGCGTTCCCGGGGCGACTGTACCCCCAAGCTGTGTGGTCAGGACCTGCATCCCATAGCAGATGCCCAGTATTGGCAAATGGCCCTCATAAATATAGGGTGGGGCCAGTGGGGCCTCTTCGTCATAAACGCTAGCCGGCCCACCGGATAAAATAAATCCCCGGGGATTAAGCGGGGCTATCTTCTCCCAGGGGGTATCGTGGGGCACCAGTTCACAATATACCTGGCACTCACGTATCCGCCGGGCAATAAGCATGCTGTACTGTGAGCCAAAGTCGATGACAATGATTGCCTCACGTTCCGCGGGAGATACGGCTGCCTCGGCCGCCACCGGCTGCTCTCCGGCTATCTCCTTGGCAATCTCCAGATAGGTGGAGACTTCAATATCATCACTGGTGGCTACTCGGTGACTATCCGGTGATAATTTCTCCTCGTCCATTCAACCCGCCAATCAGTTCAGTGGATACCCCCATTATACAGGACACCCGATACCAGCACAATAATACCCTCGGGGAAATCAAGGCTCCTTCTCCTCATGGCATGGCATCATATTTACCGCCGGTCCCGAAAATTGCACTTGTAGCCTGTGCCTGATATAATCAGTGCGAAGAGACAATGGCTGTTGACCAGAAGAAACAACCGAGAGATGACGAGCAGCTGGAAAAAATGCGGCATTCGGCGGCGCACGTAATGGCGGAGGCCGTCCAGTCTATTTTCCCTGATGCCAAATTTGGCATCGGGCCGGCTATTGAGAACGGTTTTTATTATGATTTCGAACTGCCCCGCCCGCTGACCCCTGAAGACCTGCCTATCATAGAAGCTAGAATGAAGGAAATAGTAGCCTCAGATGTACCGTTCACCACCCAGAGCGTTACCAAGGAAGAGGCCCGCCGTCTGTTCGCTACCCAGCCTTACAAGCTGGAGTTAGTCGATGACATTGACGGTGATTCGGTTGGCCTGTACCGGCAGGGCTCGTTCGTTGATTTGTGCCGTGGCCCGCATGTTAGCTCCACCGGCGAGATAAAGGCCTTCCGACTGGTCAACACCGCCGGGGCTTACTGGCGGGGAGAAGAAAACCGCCCCATGCTGCAGCGGATATACGGCGTGGCCTTCGATAACGAAGAGGCCCTGGCCGAGCACCTGAACCGTATTGAGGAGGCGGCAAGGCGTGACCACAGAAAAATGGGCCGGGAGCTCGACCTGTTTAGCATCCACGAAGAAGCCGGCCAGGGACTGGTACACTGGCACCCCAGGGGAGCTGTCATCCGCCGGGTCATCGAGGACTTCTGGAAGGACGAGCATACCAAACGCGGCTATAGCCTCGTATATACTCCCCACATTGCCAAGGTCAACCTGTGGCAGACCAGCGGGCACTGGGAATTCTATCGTGACAACATGTACAGCCCGATGGAGGTAGAGGGACAGGAGTACGTTGTTAAACCCATGAACTGTTTGGGGCATATCCTGATGTATAAAACAAAGCTGCACAGCTATCGAGAGCTGCCACTGCGGTATGCCGAGCTGGGTACGGTCTACCGCTTTGAGCGTTCCGGGGTGCTGCACGGCCTGTCACGGGTCAGGGGCTTTACCCAGGACGATGCCCACATATTCTGCCGCTTCGACCAGTTGAAGGACGAGGTGGTCGGCGTACTGGACCTGGCCCTATTTATGATAAACACCTTCGGCTTCACCAATTACCAGATGCTGCTTTCCACTCGCCCGGAGAAGTATGCCGGCGAACTCAAGGTCTGGGACGAGGCAACGGAGACCCTGAAGCAGGCGTTGGCCGAGTCAGGGATTGCCTACGAGATTGATCCTGGCGAAGGCGTATTCTACGGGCCTAAAATAGATATTAAATTCGAGGATGCCGTAGGCCGGGGCTGGCAGGGGCCAACCATTCAGGTCGACTTCAACTTGCCCCAGCGTTTCGATGTCACCTACGCCGGTGAAGACGGGCAGGAACACCCGGTGGCCATGGTGCACCGCACCGTTCTGGGCAGCATGGAGCGTTTTCTGGCCTCACTGATTGAACACTACGGGGGCGCCTTCCCGGTGTGGCTGGCCCCCGTCCAGGTAGCCTTGTTGCCCATTGCCGACCGCCACATGGACTACGCCTATCAGTTGGCCGAGGCACTGAAAAAGGACTGGATACGCGTTGAAGTAGACGCCCGCTCGGAAAGGATAAACCAGAAGATACGACAGGCACAACTGGACAAGACACCCTATATGCTTATCGTCGGGGATAAAGAAGTGGCCACCAATACCGTTTCCGTACGCCTGCGGAGCGGCGAGCAAGCATCGGACCAGCCCTTGGAACGCTTCATGGAATCTATCCGGGTGGCCATAGTGGACAAGGCCAGGGATTTAAGGTTATAATTTGCGTGGTATAGCTTTATATGGTATAGTTACTTTCCATAGAAACCGGTACGTAGGGAGGTATAAAAGGACATAATTAAGAAGCTGCCTGTCAACGAAAACATTAGGGCTAAAGAGGTTCGCCTCGTTGGTGAGAAGGGTGAGCAGCTGGGAATTGTGCCCGTAAAGCAGGCGCTGGAAACAGCGAGGAAACACAACCTTGACCTGGTTGAGGTTGCCCCTACGGCAGAACCGCCGGTCTGTCGTCTCCTTGATTATGGTAAATACAAATACGAGCAGGAAAAGAAGGAGCGGGAAGCAAAGAGGAGTCAGCGGGTATCGTTGCTGAGGCAGGTGCGGCTGCGCCCCAAGATTGACGACCACGATTTTGAAGCCAAGGCGAGACTGGTCAAGAAACTACTGGGCGAGGGCGACAAGGTAAGAATAGTGGTCATATTCCGCGGGCGCGAGATAACCCACCCGGATATCGGCTGGAAACTGCTGCAGCGGATGCTGGAGACCCTGAAGGAATTTGCCACGGCGGAGAACCAGCCATCGATGCTAGGCCGACAGATGAGCATGATACTAGCCCCGGTGCCGGTTAAAAAACAGGAGCAGAGGAGTAAGGAATCCTAGATGCCAAAGATAAAGACCCATAAAGGGGCCATGAGCCGCTTCCACATCACTGGCAGCGGTAAAATTATGCGGGTCAAAATCGGCAAGAGCCATTTACGCCGCCGCAAGCCGAAGCGCACCCGGCGTCTTTTCGACGAGACAATACCAATAAGCGGCAGTGATAGAACGCGTATCAAGAGACTCATACCATACGGGGTTAAGTAACCAAGGGGGGATACATTGCCACGAGTAAAAGGAGGGGTGGTCACCCGTCGCCGTCATAAAAAGGTACTCGCCCTGACCAGAGGACATCGGGCTACCAGACATACCCTTTATCGTCGGGCCCACGAGTCAATGCTCAAGGCCCTCAGCTATGCCTACCGGCATCGCCGGGAGCGGAAAGGCGATATGAGACGGCTGTGGATTCTCAGGATTAACGCCGCGGCCCGGGCCCAGGGTATCAGTTACAGCCAGTTTATGGACGGTCTGAAAAAGTCAGGGGTTGGAGTCAATCGCAAGTTACTGGCCGATATGGCCGTTAAAGACCCGGCTAACTTTGCCAACTTGGTAACCGTTGCCAGAGGCAAAACCCAGGACTAAAAAGATGATACTTTTTTAGCCAACTCACTGCCTGACTCTCTTCTCTCTAGTTAAGAGTGGAGACTCCGGGAAAGAGACCTTACCCCTCAGTAAATCTTCTTTATCAACCAGAAAATGTTGCAGCAACTGGAAGAACTGAAGTCAAATGCCCTGCAGGAGCTGGCCAGCATCGCCGATGCCGCTGGACTGGAGTCTTGGCGAGTCCGCTACCTAGGCAAGAAGAGCGCCCTGAATGCCGTTCTGCGTGGTATATCTTGTCTACCTTTGAACGATAGAAGAGCGGTTGGTACCTTGGCCAACCAGACCAAAGCCGCTCTGGAGGACGGTCTTCAGCAAAAGGAACTGGCCCTCCGGGAGTTTGACCTGGCCGCTATTGCCGGGCGGGAGGCCGTTGATATCACCCTGCCCGGCCGCCCCCTGCCGGTAGGCGGCATACACCCGATTACCCGCACTATATATGAGATTTGCGACATATTTACCTCAATGGGCTTCCAGGTGGTGGAGGGGCCTGAGGTAGAGTGGGACTACTACAACTTTGAGGCATTGAACATCCCTGAGGAGCATGCCGCCCGCGACACGATGGCCACCTCCTGGGTCGATGCCGAGACGGAGCGTGGCGAAAGACACATGCTGCTCAGGACCCATACTACTGCCGTCGACCCTCGCGTCCTGGAGACGATGGAGTTGCCGATACGGGTCGTTACGGCCGGCAAGGTCTACCGTTACGAGGCCAGCGACGCTACCCACACCCCGATGTTTCACCAGCTCGACGGACTGGCGGTAGACAAGGGGATTACCATGGCCGACCTCAAGGGAACCCTCTATGAGTTCGCGCGCCGGTTCTTCGGCGAGGAGAGGAGAGTTCGCTTCCGTTGTGACTATTTTCCCTTCGTCGAGCCCGGTGTTGAGATGGCCATAGAATGCCTGGTCTGCCGTGGTGCCGGCTGCCGGCTGTGCGGCAACAGCGGCTGGCTAGAAATCCTGGGCGCTGGTATGACCCATCCCGGGGTACTGGAGCGGGCCGGTGTTGACTCCCAGGTCTATACCAGCTTCGCTTTTGGCATCGGTCTCGAACGCCTGCCCATGCTCCGCCACGGGATTGATGATATCCGTCTTTTCTTCGGCAGCGATCTCAGGTTCCTGAGGCAGTTTTAACGATGAAAGTACCATTAAAGTGGCTGCAGGAATATGTCGCCCCTTCGGTACCCGAGGACGATTTAGCCAGCAAGCTGACCATGGCCGGTATCGAGGTCGGGGAACGACAGGCAATTGGCGGTAGCTGGGAAAAGATAGTCGTCGGCCAGCTGGTCTCGGTTGAGCCTCATCCCAATGCCGACCGTCTCAAGCTGGTTACCGTCGACCTGGGCACGGAGCAGCTGACAGTTGTCTGCGGCGACCCGACTCTCAAGCTCGGCGATAAGGTACCCTTTGCTCATGTCGGGGCCACGCTGATAGACGGCCGCAGCGGCGAACAGTTCCATCTCAAGTCGGCCAAGATACGGGGCATAGCATCTCAGGGCATGCTCTGCTCAGAAAAAGAGCTGGGCATCTCGGATAGCCACGAAGTCATCATGGTACTGCCCGCTGAAGCACCGGTCGGCGTTCCCCTGGCCGACTACCTCGGTGATACCGTTTTTGACTTGGACGTCACTCCCAATCGACCCGATTGCCTTTCTGTTATTGGCATTGCCCGGGAGGCTGCCGCCCTCACCGGCCAGCCCATTAAAATTAACGAGCCCGTTTACAACGAGGGCGGCACCCCGATTGAGCGGCAGGTGGCAATAGAGATTAAAGCCCCCGACCTGTGTTCCCGGTACTGTGCCGGCCTGATTACCGGCATAAAAATAGCCGAGTCCCCGCCGTGGCTGCAGCAACGGCTACTGGCCTGCGGCATGCGCCCGATAAACAACATCGTGGACGTTTCCAACTACGTCATGCTGGAATACGGTCAGCCCCTGCACGCCTTCGATTACAACCAGATAAGGGGGCAGAAGATTATCGTGCGCCGGGCCAATAGTGATGAAATATTTGTAACCCTGGACGGCGTCGAGCGCAAGCTGTCGCAGGACATGCTGGTCATCGCCGACGAGCAGCGAGCCGTGGCCCTGGCCGGGGTGATGGGTGGCCTGGACAGCGAGGTATCCCCAAATACCACGGCGATATTGCTGGAATCGGCCAACTTCAACCCGGCCAACATTCACCACACCAGTCGGCTACTGTGGCTGACCAGCGAGGCCTCGATGCGCTATGAGAGAGGTATCCGCCCTGAGCTGGCGGTACCGGCACTGAAAAGGGCCATCCAGTTGATGCTACAGATGGCCGGCGGTGAAGCCGCCGCCGGTTTTATCGACGTATACCCTGGCCGGCAGGAGCCGACGCCTATTCTGCTATCGCCAGAGCTGGTGACACAGCTTCTAGGTGTCGAGTTCAGCCCCGACCAGATAGTTACGGTACTTACTTCCCTGGGTTTTAACTGTGAGCGGTCAGCTTCCGAAATCCGGGTTACCCCTCCTTACTGGCGGAGCGATATCACCATCGCCGCCGATCTGGTAGAAGAGGTAGCCCGCATTATCGGCTATGACCGGATTCCGCTGACCATGCTCAGCCGGCCGATACCAAAACAAGACCCGAAACCCATTTTCCGCCTCAAACAGCAGGTAATGCACAGCCTCGTCGGTTATGGTTTTCAGGAGATCATTTGCTTTTCCCTGACCAGCCGCGAAGCACTAAATAAGGCCCAGACCAGAGCTGATGATGACAAACCACCACTGCGGCTGAGCAACCCAATGACCACCGAGCAGGAGTTCCTCCGCCCCAGCCTGCGGGCCAGTATCCTTACGGCGCTGGCGGCAAATCAGCGGCATGAGGAGGGCGTCATCAGGCTTTTCGAAGTGGGCCGGGTTTACCTGGCCCGACCGGGCGACCTGCCCGAAGAGCCGGAGATGGTCTGTGGGGTCATGAGCGGAGCTGGGTCGAAAAAGTCGTGGCATGGCGAGGACAGGCCGGTTGATTTCTATGACGGTAAGGGGGTGGTCGAGGCCCTTTTCCAGCAACTGGGCGTGGCTGCCAAGTTCGAGAAGGGCCAGGATAACGGCCTGCACCCGACCCGGCAGGTGGCGATTGCGGTCAACGGTCAGACTATCGGGGTTGTCGGCGAGCTGCACCCCGAGGTAGCCCAGGCCTTTGAGATTTCCGTGCCAACCTGCCTCTTTGAGATTGACCTTAGCGCAGTACTACCGTTTGCCAGCGACCACCGGATGTTCCAGCCGATAGCCCGCTTTCCGGCGGTAGTCCGGGATATAGCCCTGGTGGTTGATAAGGACACCAGCAATCAGCAGGTAACCGATATCATCAGTAGCTTTCCGATGGTCAGTCAGGTAGCCGTATTTGATGTCTATTCCGGCGCACCGGTGCCCGTGGATAAAAAGTCCCTGGCTTATCGTATCAGGTTCCAGTCCATCGAACGCACCCTGACCGATGAAGAGGTCAATGACATCCAGCAGCAAATCATGGCCAGGCTGGCCACAGAGCTCGGGGTTACCTTACGCAACTAACAGGGGTGAGGTAGATAAACTAACCCTTAATCAGTTCCTTGAGGCGGGTCGTTACCTTTTCCAAAGGTACTATTTCCGCGTCTTTATTTGAGCGCAGCTTCACCTCGACGCTGTCCTTCTCCAGAGTGCGGGGGCTCACCGTGACCCGCAACGGTATCCCCAGAAGGTCGGCATCGTTGAATTTTACCCCCGGTGATTCCTCACGGTCGTCCATGAGCACTTCTAGACCTTCGGCTTCCAGCTTTTCATACAGTGTTTCAGTGACCTCGGATACCCTGGAATTTTCCCGGTATAGCGGGCACAAATATACCTGATAAGGGGCGATGGACATCGGCCAGATTATGCCCTTGTCATCGTGGTTCTGCTCAATAGCGGCTGCCAGCAACCGGCCAATGCCAATGCCATAGCACCCCATGACAATCGGGCGCGATATGCCACTGGCATCGATAAAAGAGGCCCCCAGCTTTTCGCTGAGAAAAGTGCCCAGCTTGAAAACATGCCCCACCTCAATGCCACGAACGGACGATAGCCGACTACCGCACCGGGGACACTCATCGCCGGCCCGGGCCAGGGCAATATCGGTTAAAATATCAGCCTTGAAGTCCCGGGGGTAGTTGACATTCCTGACATGGGTATCCGGTTTGTTGGCCCCAGCCACGAAGTTCGTCCCGGTAGTTACGGAATCATCGGCCACTACCCTGATACCGGTTATGCCTATCGAGGAAGCCGAGCCGGCCACAATGCCGGCGTCCAGCACCTCGGCTTCGGTGGCCAGACGCAGTTCGGCACAGTGCAGGGCATTCTTCAGCTTTATCTCGTTTACCTCCAGGTCTCCCCTGATGGCCACAAAAACAAACTCCCCATCGGCAATATAGAATATCGCTTTCAGGGTACGGTTCGGCGCTATTCCCAGGAAGCCCGATACCTGTTCGATAGTAGTCATCCCTGGCGTGGCTACCTCCTCTACCGGCAGCGGCTCACCGCCCCCCACCGGCCCCTTGACGCTCTCCGCCTTCTCCGCATTGGCGCTGTACGGGCATTTCTCACAGCGGATAACCTCGTCCTCACCGGTCTCGGCAATAACCATGAACTCGTGGGAGTCCTTACCGCCGATAGCCCCGCTGTCGGCCTCAACAACGAGGGAGGGCAGGCCGCAGCGGGCATAGATGTTGTTATACGCCTGGAGCATCTTGTTATAGCTCTGGTCAAGCCCATCCTGGTCAATATCAAAGCTGTAGAGGTCCTTCATGGTAAACTCGCGTACCCGCAGCAGCCCACCCCGTGGACGGGGCTCGTCGCGGAACTTGGTCTGGATGTGATAGAGCAGCAACGGCAGGTCACGGTAGCTCTGCACATTGCGGCTGACCATCTGGGTAATGACCTCTTCATGGGTTGGCCCCAGGGCCAACTTGCGGTCTCGGCGGTCAGCGAGGACGAACAGTCCCTTGCCGAAGGCAACGTCGCGACCGCTTTCCTGCCATAGCTCCAGAGGTTGCAGGGCCGGCATCATCAGCTCCTGCCCGCCGGCCTTGTCCATCTCGTCGCGGATTATATTCTCAATCTTCGTGAGCGCCCGCCAGGCCAGTGGCATGTAGGCGTAGACGCCGGCGGCTACCTGGCTTATCATCCCGGCCCGCAGCAGTAACTGGTGGCTGGCTGTTTCCGCCTCGGCGGGCACCTCTCTTTGGGTTTTACCGAACAGCTTTGATATGCGCACGGCTCTCTCCTGTTCTATTTCTCCCTTCCCCAGGGGATATTGTCCTTAGGGGACATCTTCCTTAATAGGGCGGTGGGTGGGAATAGATTTTTATCTACCTCACCCCCTGTGTCCCCCTCTCCTTCAAAGGAGAGGGGGAGGGAATAATTATGAAGGGGAAAACCCCTTCAAACTTCCCCTACTTTTAAAACTTCTCCACCTCTCTTATTAAGGCAGACAGAAAATCCTTTTCCTCAACGACGCCGATTTTTTCGCCTTTTTTGAATAATATGGCACGGCCTTTGCCGCAGGCAATGCCGATGTCGGCGTCTCTGGCCTCACCGGGGCCGTTTACTTCACAGCCCATCACCGCCACCTTAATCGGCTTGTTAATCTTTAGAAGATACTCCTCAACTTCGCCGGCCAGTTTGAAAATATCAACCTCGGTGCGGCCGCAGGTGGGGCAGCTGACCAGCACCGGCCCGTGCTGGCGCAGGTTGAGGCTCTTCAATATTTCGTAGGCGGCGATAACCTCTTCGCGGG
>DUEU01000079.1 GCA_011191985.1 Dehalococcoidia bacterium | reverse complement strand
GGGGGTGGGGGGTATCTGTAGCCTCACCCCACACTGAAGGCAGCGCCGGGCCTCTCTCAGCCCTTCTTCTTCACTGAAGCCAAGCTCCACTTCAACAAAGCCCTGGCGCTTTTCCGGCGGCAGGCAGGGTATGGCCACCAGTGAGCGCTCAACAAAACCCTCCTCCTTGCCGACATGCATATCAAACTGGCGCTCGCTGGTCAACTCCTCTTCAATATTGCCCGTGCCGCCAAGGTATTTATCGATATCAGCAGCCGCCCGGCGCCCGGCTGAGATAGCCCTTATTACCGAGTCCGGCCCCGTATGGCAATCGCCGCCCGTCCAGACGCCAGGTATACCGGTCGCCTGAGTAATGGTATCGCCCTGGATGGTGTTACCCCGGCCTGTTTTTACGTTAAACGACTCGGGAACATCCGGCACCTGACCGATAGCCGCGATTACCGTATCATACTCCTGAGTGAACTCGCTACCCTTTACCGGTACCGGCCGCCGCCGACCACTGGCATCCGGCTCGCCGAGCTCCATACGGATACAGGTCACCAGCAGATGCCCCCATTTATAGCTAATCTTCACCGGATTGGCCAGCAGGCTCATCTCCACTCCTTCTTCGATGGCGCCTTCGACCTCCTCGGCGCTGGCCGGCATCTCCGCCATCGTCCGGCGGTAGATAATGGTCACTTTTTTAGTGCCCAGACGGAGGGCAGTGCGGGCGCTATCTATGGCCACATTGCCGCCGCCGGTAACCGCCACCCTCTCCCCCACATTCTTCACCTCGCCAAGGGCTACCTTCCTCAAGAAACTGGCCCCATCAACCACACCCGGGCTGTCCTCTCCCTCAATCCCCTGCTTGGTACCACGGTGGGCACCAATAGCCAGGAAGACCGCATCATAGCCCTGCTGGAACAGGTCATCAACCGACTCGACCCTGGTATTAAGCCGGATTTCAACGCCGGCCGCTTCTATCTCGGCAATCTCGGCATCCAGTATGTCCTTGGGCAAACGATAGTCAGGAATGCCGAAACGCATCATGCCACCGGCCTTGGGCAACTCCTCGAAGACGGTGACCGAGTGCCCCAGCTTGGCCAGGTAATAGGCAGCGGTAAGGCCAGCCGGCCCAGAACCAACCAGGGCCACCTTCTTGCCAGTGGAAGGCAGCTTCACCGAGTGCTGTTTCCATTCACCAGTATCCCGGTCGGCGACAAAGCGCTTGAGGAACTTGATAGATATGGGCTCATTAAGCTGGCCGCGGCGACAGGCTTCTTCACAGGGGTGAATGCAGACCCTACCCAGCACTCCGGGGAAGGGGACTTTCTCTCTGATTATAGCCAGGGCATCGGCAAACTTGCCCTGCTGAATGAGATAAACGTATAGGGGGACATTGATACCCGCCGGACAGGCATAGCGACAGGGGACAGCCACTGCTAAGGGCTCTATGGCAAAGTCCCATTTGGCCGCCCTATCCATCAAGGCCGAGGTGGGGCAAACCTCGACACAAGCACTGCAATACCGGCAGTCCGACCCGGCTAATGATTCACCATCGGCCGGGGCCGGTATGCGCTTGCCGTCAAGCTCAATCATTTTAATAGCCCCGATACCCCGCCTTTCTTCACACATGCGAACACAGCGACTGCACCCGATGCAGAAATTATAATCCCGATGAAAAAGCGGGTTCTCGGTATCTACCGGTAGTCCCCGATAGTTACCGGTAAACTCGTCGCCTTCAAGACCAAAGTAGTCAACCACCCGCTGAAGCTGGCAACTGCCGTTCTTGGGGCAGACGACACAGCGCTGGGTAACATCTACGTTACGCAAACAGATATCATAGGGGGAGCACCGTTCCCGACGCCAGCAGGTAAGACAGGCACAGGGGTGTTGGGACAAGACCTCCTTCAAGGCGGTAAGCTGTTGTGACCTCACCTCTGGAGTATCGGTGTAGACCACCATGCCCTGGTCAGCAACGGTTTCGCAGGCCAGTGGAAAATCCTCTCTGCCCTCAATACTTACCCGGCAGAGACCACAGGAACCGTCAGCCCCCACGCTGGGATGATAGCACAACGTTGGTATGTAGATACCGTGCTCCTGGGCTGCTTCAAGCACGGTCACTCCCTGGTTTACCGCCACCGGCTTACGGTCGATGGTTAAATTAATCATATTTCCTTATATTACCTCTCTATCTGGAAGAAGGTAAAGCACACCGCTGACCGCTTCCCTGCATACCCATAAGTTAAATACCGCTTTCACCAGGTCAAGACACGCCATAAAAAATGGAGTAGAAGTAATTTACATTCGCCTCCGGTAATAATTTATCACCAAACAAGGTCGTTGCGCAAGCCTGTTTCGTTTTTGCTTATCATCCGCCGTTATTAACCTCGCGGCCTCTTTCCAGAGCCAAAAATTTTTGCCCTTCCCCCATTGCTAAATTACCGCCAAGGGTATATTATATAGAACGCTACCGACAGTATGAAGGGGGGTGAGAGTACCACTGGCCGAACAACCTTATAATGAATAATATTGCCAATCAGATGAATAGATTACCTTCAGGCCTGGGAATGATGACCCGACCTGTTAAAATAGAATAATCTTCCGAGGTACTAGCAATGCATGTAGAACTGGTTCATATTGGTTTCGGCAACATACTGGCCATGAGCCGGGTTATCGCCATGGCTTCACCAAACTCCGCACCCACCAAGCGCACCATCCAGGAAGGACGCAACAAGGGACTATTAATCGATATGACCAATGGCAGAAGGACCAAGGCGGTTATCTTCACCGATAGCGGACATATCGTTCTGGCGGCACTCGCTCCCGAAACTATTGCCGGCCGGTTACAATCCATCCGGGGAGATTCCCTAGTAAGACCAGAGCCAATCGATGAAAGAATCGAGGTCTAAGCAACGACTCTGGTTCAATGCGCCAAAGGCGCCACTACTCATCGTCCTATCCGGCCCCTCGGGGGCCGGTAAAGATGCTGTCCTGACCAGAATGAAGGAAACCGGTTTTCCTCTCGAGTATATTACTACCTTAACCACACGAGCGCAGCGTCCAGGGGAAAGGGATGCGGTTGATTATCGCTTTATTTCAGTGGAGAAGTTCCAGAAGATGCTCGATAGCGGCGAGTTGCTGGAATCAGCCAACGTCTACGGCAACTGGTATGGCGTGCCCAGGCAACCCGCCAAACAGGCCTTGGACAGGGGACAAGACGTCATAGTTAAGGTCGACATTCAGGGGGCGGCAACTATAAAGAGAGTCGTGCCCCAGGCCGTGCTTATTTTTTTAACACCGCCCTCACCAGAAGAACTCGCCCTGAGGCTCAAGGAGCGCCATACTGAAACCGCCTTCGACCTGGCCCTCCGCGTAAAAACGGCCGAGGCGGAAATAAGACAACTGCCTCTTTTCGACTACGTCGTATTAAATCAACGGGACGAAATAGACCGGGCGGTATCTCAGATTAAGGCAATCATAACTGCCGAGAAGTGCCGGATTACCCCGCGGGAAATCAAATTATAGTTCTTTCAGAAAACAAGCTTCGCAAGCCAGGCAAGCAGGTAACCCAGCCCACCGCAGATGGGGAAGGTTATTATCCAGGCGGCAACAATCCGGCGCGCCACCCCCCAGCGTACTGCGGAAAAGCGGCGAGTAGCCCCAACCCCCATGATAGAACTTGTTATACAGTGGGTTGTGCTTACGGGAATGCCCAATAGTGAAGCCGTCTCAATAACAGCGGCACCGGCTGTCTCGGCAGCAAAGCCGTGTATCGGGCGCAGGGTGGTAACCCTCAGGCCCAGGGTCCTAATCACCCGCCAGCCGCCAACGGCGGTGCCGAAGCTAATTGAAAGTGCCGAAATTACTATCACCCACCACAAACTACCAAACTGAATATTACCCCAGACTGCTGCTGCCTGTTCAAACTGACCGATTTGCTTGAAATAGACCACCAGCGCCATGGCGATAATACCGATAGGCATCTGGCCATCATTCTTGCCATGACTGTAAGCCATGAACGCTGCCGAAACAATCTGGAGATTACTGAAAAGGCCACGCACCCGGTCAGTGGCCACTCTGCGGAAAATCCAGAAGAGGATGACCATCAGGACAAAGCCACCAATAAAGCCCAGTACCGGAGCAGTGAAGACCGATGTGACCACCTGCTGCATCTTTGACCAGACTATCGCCCCACTGCCGGCCACGGCGAACCCGGCTCCGGCCATAGCGGCCACCAGGCTGTGCGTTATGCTTAAGGGTAAACCATAGTATGTCGCCAACGAAATCCATATTATTACTGTAACCAGAGCGGCAATTACCACCGGCATGGTGAGGAATTCTTCGGCGACAATCCCCTTGCCAATCGTCCGGGCTACTTCCAGGCCGGTGGCCGCGCCGGCGAAATTGAGAATGGCACCCATCACTACCGCTCTCCTGGGGGAAAGCACCCGGGTACCGATAACCGTAGCTATAGCGTTGGCAGCATCATTGAAACCGTTAACAATGCCCAGCCCAAGTGCCAATGCTATAATAAATAGAAGCAGCCATAGAGTGGGATCAGGCATGTTTCAGGGCTACCCCTTCTAGGACATCAGCCACATCCTCACACCTATCCGTAGCACTCTCCATTTGCTCATAAATCTCACGCCATTTGATAATCCCAGCCATATCGGTGGAGTTATCAAAAAGCTCGGCCAACGCCGAGCGGTACACCCGGTCGGCCATATTCTCCAGGCGATTGATCTCCACGCAGTTCTCCAGCACCGCTCTTAGCTCAGCGCCGCTTCGCCGTAGCCGTGGCATTGCTTTCTCTACCTCGACCGCCGCCTGCGTGATGATATCAGCCAGCTCCAACGCCCTCTCGCTGGGCTTGCCGATGCGGTATATGAGCATAGAGTCAGCCGCGGCATCAATAAAGTCGATAACATCATCCAGGGCATGCGCCATCAGTGCTATGTCCTCTCTATCAAACGGGGTAATGAAGCTACGATGCAGCTGGGCCATAATCTGATGGGTTATTGTATCGCCCTCGTGTTCCAGTTCGGTTATCGCCGCTGCCCGCTCCGGAACGTTCTCCCAGGTATGTACCATTGCCTTCAACTCCTGCGCCGCCTGCACCATGTTATGGGCGCTCTGTTCAAAAAGATCGAAGAATTTCCTCTCCCTGGGCATAAAAGGGAATCTAGGCAAAGTTCAGCCTCCTTTTCCAGCAACTATACTTGAAAACTGAATGGTGAAGTTCTGACCTGAGATGAAAGTGGTAACCACCGGCTTCCTGATAAATAGGGGAAATCCATAAAAAGGCCTGCCGCCAATAATCCGGTCGCAATATATGCCTGCTTTAACCAAGACCTTAACTTCGCTTGCCTCAACCTCCAGTTTAAATAAGACGGTTATTCTTGTCAAGCCGCCAGCCATTTGACAGCGGCAGGGAAAGGTGCGTAAAATTGCCGCTTGGGGGTAGCTAATTTCGCCCCCTGAACGAGCG
Source organism: Dehalococcoidia bacterium (assembly GCA_011191985.1). Classification (GTDB taxonomy): domain Bacteria; phylum Chloroflexota; class Dehalococcoidia; order Dehalococcoidales; family W111; genus W111. The sequence continues at coordinate 13,263 of DUEU01000079.1, read as the reverse complement.
ATGGCGAATAGCTGGCAACCAAAGCCCGGTGATAAGATATTCCGCCCCCGGCGGATAAAACGTTACCGCCTGCGCCGAATACTGGGAGTTCCTGCCCTGTTCAGTACCGGCTACGGCAATGTTGGTTCCTCCATTTACTATGCCCTGGGTATCGTTGCCGTGGTGGCCATGGGGGCAACCCCGATAGCCCTGGGTATAGCCGGTATCCTTTTTATCTTTACGGCCCTTACCTACGCTGAAGGCACCGCCATGCTGCCGGAAGCCGGCGGTTCAGCCAGCTTTGCCCGGCACGGCTTCAACGATGCCGCCGGCTTCACCGCCGGCTGGGCACTAATGCTGAGCTATATTGTCACCATCTCTATCTCGGCTTTTACCATCCCGCCCTACCTGGGCTTTTTCTGGGAACCTTTCAAGGCCTCACCGTATATCGGCACACTGACGTCAATAGGGATAGTTGTCTTTTTAATGACCATAAACGTAATCGGCATCAAGGAGACCTCCGTGTTAAATATCGGTGCCGCCCTAGTTGATATTATCACTCAGGTTTCTCTGGTGGTTATCGGCTTCATCCTGCTGTTTGATCCCGTGGTCATATTCCACCGCATCGTTGACTCCTGGCCAACGACGGGGAACCTGGTCTTTGGCATTGCGCTGGCCTCCATCGCCTACACTGGTATTGAAACCATGTCCCAGATGGCGGAGGAGACGAAACAGCCGGAAAAGAGGGTGCCCCGAGCCCTGGTTATGATGATCTTTGCCGTCCTGGTTATTTTTGCCGGTATCTCTCTGGTATCATTCTCGGCGATGACACCCCAGGAACTCGCCTCAGAATGGGGCAGAGACCCGGTGGCGGGCATCGCCGCCAATCTCCCTTTCGCTCTGCTCCGTGATGTCCTCAAACCGCTAATAGCGATACTGGCGGCAACCATCCTGCTTATCGCCACCAATGCCGGCCTTATCGGCATCTCAAGGCTCGCTTTCTCGCTGGGCACCTACCGATTGATACCCACCCCCCTGAGTCGGGTTCATCCCCGATTTAAGACACCCTATATTTCCATAATCCTTTTTGGCATAATAGCCATTCTGATTATACTCCCCGGCCTTTTTGCGGCCGATGTGTTCCGGAACATGGGGGCTTTATACGCCTTCGGCTCTCTACTCGCCTTCATGTTTGCCCACGCCTCCATCCTCAGCCTCAGAATCAGAAAACCAGAAGCGGAACGCCCTTTCAAACTTGGCTGGAATTTAAGGATTCGGGGGCGAGAGCTGCCGGTCAGCGCCATTTTCGGACTGGCGGCTACATTAACAATATGGGGCATAATACTGGCCACCCAGCCCTACAGCCGGTGGGTCGGCATAATCTGGATGGCGATCGGCGCTATCGTCTATTACTTTTACCGGCGGAAGGAGAACCTGCCATTGACCCATGTTCCCAGGCAGCCCGCCAGAGACAGAAAATAAGGTGACTTCGTATTGTAGATTTTTAGCAACGGGGTTATAATACCCGTTAACAAACAGGCGAACGAGAGGGGTAATGGCGTTCCGGAAAATTCTGGTGCCGGTGATTGGCACCAAGGCTGACGAAGAGGCGATAAGGCTAGGCTGCCAGCTGGCCAGCAAGAACAAGGCTAAAATCTGCGTGGTTTATGTGATTACCATAAAACGGGCGCTGCCCCTAAATGCCGAAATTGAACCTGAAATCCGAAAGGCGGAAGACATACTGGACCGCATGGAGGGTGTCGCTGAGGAGGAAGGCTACGAGATAGAGACCGACCTCATCCAGGCCCGCGATGCCGGACCGGCCATCGTTGATGAAGCGGTCGAAAGAGAGGTTGACCTGATACTGATAGGGATTGCCTATAAGACACGCTTCGGTCAGTTCAGTCTGGGCAATGTGGTGCCCTATATTTTAAAAAACGCTTCGTGCCGTGTTATACTATATCACCAACCCGGCAAATAGCTGAGTTAAGGGCATGAAAGTAGTTATTATGGGCTGCGGGCGGGTAGGGGCCCATTTGGCCACCCTGCTGGACATTGAGGGGCATTCGACTACCGTACTGGATATYGACGCCTACAGTTTCCGGAGGCTACCGCCTGAGTTCGGCGGCAACGCGCTGGTTGGCAGCGGCGTTGACCAGGAAGCCCTGATACAGGCGGGTATCGAGGAGGCCGATGCCTTCGTAGCCGTAACCCAAGGGGACAACCGCAACGTCATGGCCGCTCAAATCGCCAAACACATCTTTGCTGTCCCCAAAGTAGTCTGCCGTATCTATGACCCCTTGCGACGGGAGTTGTATAACACCCTCGGGATAGAGGCCGTAAGCCCGACCACGATATTTGCTCAATTACTCAAAGAGAAGCTGGAGCAGTAAAGGAAGCATGTATATTATTGTCGTCGGCGGCGGCCGAGTTGGTTATTACCTGGCCAAGGCACTCCTGGATGAAGGCCACGAGGTGCTGGTACTGGAGAAGAACGCCGAAGTGACTGAGCATATCTGCAATCAACTGGGCAGTGTCTGCCTGCGCGGTGATGGCTGTGAGGTAACTACCCTGGCCGATGCCGGCACCGGACGGGCAGATATGCTCATCGCCGTAACCGGTGACGACGAAGACAACCTGGTCGCCTGCCAGGTGGCCAAACATAAATTCAACGTACCCCGTACCATAGCCCGTATCACTAACCCGCAGAACGAGGGCATCTTTAAAAAGCTAGGGATTGATGTTACCGTCAGCAGTACCGACGTTATCCTGGAACATATCGAGGAGGAGGTACCGACACACCCGCTGACCCGCCTGCTGACCCTCAGAGAGAAGGACTTGGAAATCGTGGAGATAAAGATTCCCGCCGACTCACCGGCCATCGGTAAACAGATAAAGGAACTGTTACTGCCGCAACGGAGCACGTTAGCACTCCTGATTCGTAAAAAACAGAAGCCGCGACTACCCCGAGCCGACACCGTCCTGCAGGCCGAAGACCAGATAATTGCCGTCACTCCGCCGGAGTCAAAAGAGTCACTGCAAACGGCATTGCGGGGTTCCGGAACTAGCCTTCCATAGCTGCTATTTTATCCAGCCGCAGCCGGTGCCGGCCGCCCTCAAATGGCGTGTTGAGAAAGGTCTCGACTATGCCAGCCAACGGCTCCTGGTCACCTTCGGCCGCTAAACAGAGGATATTGGCATCATTATGCTGTCGTGCCCGGGTCGCTGTGAAAACGTCACGGCAAAGGGCCGCTCTTATCCCCCTGACCTTGTTGGCAGCAATGCTCATGCCGATACCGGTGCCGCAGATTAAAACACCGCAATCGAAATCGCCGCCGGCTACCGCCCCGGCCACGTCCCGGGCAATGTCAGGGTAATCCACGGACTCAGTAGTATAGCATCCCTTGTCCTCACAGCTATGGCCTGCCCTGGTAATCAACCGGATAACTGCCTGCTTGAAATCCAGCCCCCTGTGGTCACAGCCAATGACAATACGCAATTCTTCAGCCCCTTTCCTTAACCAAAATACGGCCACATACCCGGCGGAGTTCCGCTACCGGGATAGCCCCCTCCCGCAGCACTAGCGGCACTTCCCCGGTTACGTCCACTATTGTCGACTCTTGGCCACCCGGGCAACAGCCGCCGTCGATAACCAGGTCCACTATATCACCAAGTTGAGCACAGACCTCTTTGGCGGTAAGCGGACTCGGCCGCCCGCTCAGGTTGGCACTGGTACCGATAATTGGCACACCGACACCCTCTATGAGGGCGACCGGGACAGGGTGGGCCGGCACCCGGACCGCCACCGTGAACGCTCCCCCGGTGACTGTGTCGGCCACCAGGCCAGACCGGGGTAAAACCAGCGTCAGGGCACCGGGCAGGAGATATTCCGCCAGGAGCCACGCCATCTGCGGCACGGGATAAGACACCTCGCTTATCTGCGCGGTACTGGCCAGCAGCAGGGGCAGCGGCATATCCCGCGGGCGCTTCTTGACGGTATAGACTCGCTCAACCGCCGGGGCGAGGTCAGCACAGGCCCCCAGTCCATAGACCGTATCCGTGGGAAAGGCCACCAGTCCCCCATCCTTGAGGATGGCAATTCCCCTTTCCACCTGCCGTAGCATATCAGCAGAAATCCCGGTCAACATGGCTATTATCAATCTAATAACGGTTCTACTCCAGTATATCACAGCCTCATCTAGAACAGGCAAGACGCAGCGCTGCTGACCGGCTCCGCCGTCCAAGTTCTCAGGGGAGAATGACCTTGCTAAAACATTACCAATCCTATCAAAAAGCTACTAAACACCACCAAAATCGTCCGTATTTCCCCCCAATTTAGCGCTATTCAGGCACAAAAGTATTGTAATGGTAAAGAACCCACTTCCAGGGGCTTGACAACTGCCCTTTCGGTCATTATTATAGTAACATCGTAATAGCCGTATGGTACTTTTAGCCAGCAGGGGCTTGGGGAGAATAACATGCTAAGCAGTCGAAGATCAAGCATGGAAGTGATTGCGGATATACTACGGCTCGGCGAAGCAGGCAAGACCGAGATAATGTACAGTGCCAACATGAGCTTTGCCCAACTGCAAAAATACCTCAAGTTCATGCTGGAGTTGAAACTAATTGATAAAGTGACCGTCGGCAATCCGGTGGTAACTTACCGGGTGACCAAGAAGGGACTGAGGCTGCTCAGAAGTATCGATAGTATCCTGGAAATCCTTGAGCTAAAGAAGGAAGAGGATTTCTAGATACCCGGAAACCACCAGCGCCGTCGGTATCTGCCGGGAAGAGCGGCAGGAAAATCGTCATAGATTGCCATTCCCTCAGTGACATCAGTAACATCAGCTAGAAGGAGTCGGTAATGCCTGAAAAGAGAATGCTGATAGTACCGGCAGAGGTAGTCAGGAAAATCGATGAAAATCGCGGTGATATGTCTCAGGGTGATTTCATCGAGTTTTTGATTGATAGCCAAATAGGCGATAAAGCAAAAACACCGGCGGATGCGAAAAAGTACGCCACCAAAGATGAGCTCCGCTTTTTCGAGGAAGACATCAAACAACTGCTTAAAAGCTTCCTCGATTTCTTTGTAAGCTACGGATTGGAGCTGGGCAAGCAATCTCCACAGTCTGAACTTGAAGAGCTTACCTCCAAGCTGCACGAGCTGGAGGGAGGACTGGGTGCCGAAGTTAAGAACCAGGAGGCCAAGGAAGGCAAGATTAAGTGGAAGTAAGTCCACTCGCCTGATCCATCGGGCATAACGAGAAGTCAGCTATTTCTCCACTAATCATTTTTGTACCCCCTCTTTCGTAAAGAGGGGCGTTTTTATTGGGATACAAATTATCGGCACGCAAACATGGCCAATAGTATTATAAAAATAAGACCTCCCGCAGGATGGCCTCTCTACTTGTCTCCAATAAAGTAAATACGGTATCAGGGATAAGTGCCGCTAAAGCCATGCTGCCACGACAGGCCATCCCAGTACACTCCGTAAACGACCCCGTAATAGTCAATGACCCAGGTGTAGGCCCCGCTGCTGGCAGAGTAGTTGTTGCTGCTGGCCGATTCCGGCACTTTATTGATATAGGGCCCCATTTCGCTGAGCAGGGGAGCAGCACTATCTTTATCGTGAGTGCTTATCGCCGCCGGCGAGTTGTAGAGCAACCCCATCCACAGTGCCTCCGCAGGGAAGGTATAGGCACCGCCTATGGCGTTGGCATCACCCAGAATCCCGGAGATACTCTTACTCGGAGCCTCTCCGGTACTGGTCGGGTAGTAATGACCAAATACCGGACTCTGAGTTGAGTCCCAGCTATCACCCGGCGGTTCCGTATCGCAAACATGGCCGTCATACAGGAAAAGGTGTACTGCCGACTGCAAGGTCTGGCGGTCGGCGTGATACGCCTGCTCACCACCGCGCTGGTAGGCACCGGCGATACTGGTCACGGCCACCGCCGCCAGCAACGCCAGGATGGCCAGCACTAGCAGTAGTTCCACCAGGGTGAAACCCCGCTCACGGCGGCGGCTTCGCTCAACGGCAAACTGTGGCCGGTTTCGGCTCTCTTTTAACTCAATCCTGGGGCAGGCCATCTTGGCTTTCCACCTTTCCTTAGTTCTGCTCTTCCCCGAGGTCTCTGGGCACAATGAGAGCCCCCGTGGGGAGTCGGGGGCTCTCATCAGCAAGTAGCAGTCTCTACACTGTGAAAATCACATCAGGGATAGGTGCCGTTGAAACCGTGGCACCAGTAAGTACCAGCTACCATTGGCCCGGCGCCATCGGGGTCAACCGTCCAGGTGACCTGGGAGACACCGTAGACCTTGCCGTCCTGGCCCACTACCCAGCAGTAGCTGCCGCCGGTAGCCGGACCGTTGTAGGTATTACCGGCCATGGCCGAATCGGGAATCCCGTTAAGATACGGCCCTTTCTCACCGGTAATAACACAGGCAGCGTCACGGTCATCGCTACCACCGGCAGTCCCGTCAGTCGGTGAGTTAACCAGTAGGCCCACCCAGATAGCGGCGTTCTGAATATCGGCATCCTCAGCATCTGAGTCATCAGATGCCTCGAGAACCCGGAACACGGTATACTTGTCATCAATGGTTACCGGGTTGCCCACTTCTATGTATAGATCAGAAGCACCGGCAGTAATTGTCGGATAGCGATGCGCGCCATCCGGATCGGTAGTGTCCTGCCACCGGCTGGTAGCCGAGTCATAGCCGGCATGGACATCAAAGAAGAAGGTAGCCGCTGCCATCTGGATAGTCTCCAGGTCGGTGTCGTAAGCCTGCGAAGCACCGCGGCCGAACATGCCGGTAACGTTGGGGATGACCACCGCGGCCAAGACTGCCAGGATGGCCAGCACGATGAGTAGCTCTACCAGGGTGAAGCCTCTTTCGCCTCTCCTGGGTAAGCCCTTGCCGTTTAGGATTTCTTTAATCGCTTTCATTTAATCATCTCCTTTCTTCATTTATTTTCTCAACCTGTCCCCTTTATCCCCGAGGGTAATCCGGTTGGTTAAAAAGGTGTTTAGTCCGATAACTTTGCCATTCCCGCTACCCGGGATATCTGGTACGGGAACCGCCTTCGGTATACTTCCTCCCTGCTCTATGCGAGACCACCTCCTTATAATGCTGTCGTTTAATGTCTATTATCAGCATAGCACCAGACGTGAATACTGCCTATCGCCCGAACGGGTGATTTGTACTCAGGCACTGCGAGCAATGTAAGCGGCTGCCTGAGCCCGGTTCTTGAAATGGTACTTGTCCATGATATTTCGCAGGTGGGTCTTGACCGTATTTTCGCTGACAAATAGTTTGGCGGCTATCTCTCGGTTACTGAAGCCGGCTGATACCAGCTCCAGCACATCCCTCTCGCGCCGGGTTATGGCCGTCGGCGACGCCGTATCAAATTCGGCCCGCTCGTCCATCAGGTCGTCAAGCAGTCGGGGGGCCAGGTTCTGGGTTATTATGGCCCCTCCCTGGACAACCTGCTCGATAGCGTCAACCAGTTCCGGGGGTCTCACATTCTTAAGCAGATAACCGCTGGCACCCGCCTTTATGGCCGAGTATAGGTCTTCTTCTTTATCGGAAATGGTGAGCATCATTACCTTGAGCCAGGGCTGGTTTCTCAATATCACCGCCGTCGCCTCGACCCCGTTCATGGTCGGCATCATGATATCCATCAGGACAACGTCGGGGGAGAGGTCCCGGGCCCGCTTTATCGCCTGGAGACCGTCGCTGGCCTCCCCGACCAGGGTTATCCCTTCAGCTTCGGCGATAACCGTTGACAGACCGCGGCGGATRAGGGGATGGTCATCAACRATAAGKAYTTTTATCTCRTCCARTTYGYTTTCCATGYTCTACTCCAGGGGYACGCTAACCTTRACCTCGGTACCAYGGCCYGGYTTACTGKYTATKAMMAKCGCMCCRCCCAGCGAYTCGGCCCTCTCCTTCATAATRGTWAGGCCGTGATGCTCCCKSGCCCKYTYGCTCTGGTYGTATTTCGACAGGTYAAAGCCRCRGCCGTCATCCYTAACCGTTACKCTCATCCGGTTACCGCTGTTACTYACYCCGACTTCCACGTTGYCWGCCAGGGCATGGTTCCTGGCGTTGACCATAGCCTCACCRACGATATGCAGCAGCTCRTCGGCGGCCTGTGCCGACAGCTTGARYCCGTTMTCAGATACGGTAAGRYGGCYGGCTATRCCGCTCTTCCGGCTGAAMTCCTCYATTYGATGGGATAGGGCCGGTATGAAGTCTATYCKGTTCGRRGAGGARCGTCCCAGGGTCTCAATGGTATGYCTCACCTCTTCRTAGGTGYTGTCCAGGCTCTCCTTCATCTGYTCCAGYTCGYKGAGRCTGCGTTTGAGRTTACCCTTGGCCARRGTGGCACTYACCAGGCTYGCCTTYACATTGASATAGGCYAGGGTCTGGGCYACGGTATCATGAAGCTCRCGGGCGAGYTTKCGYCTCTCYTTCAGGGCCACATCCTGTTCCATTCGGCGGTGGATATCAAGGTTAGCGGTATAGGGCATAATACCTACTAGGAAGCAGGCGATAACGTAAAGGCCGGCGAAGCCAAAGTTAGCCTGCGAAGAGCTGGTAGACAACAGGCTGCCAACCAGAACGGCACTGTTGAATAAAGCACACCCCAGGGCGACCATTCTGGGAAAGATGAGGGCCGCATGAATAATAGGCGAGAGTGAATAGAGCAGAAACGGAGAACTGAGACCGCCAACCAGGAATAATGGCGTGGTACTCAGCGCCACATCCACGGCCAGACCGAAATAGCTCTCCCGGAAGGCCCGGTATTTAGGTACGAACACCCACACGGCGCTATAAGCGGCCAGGACGCCGATTATGACATAAGTCAACGTCCGGGTCACCGCTTCCGGCGATATAATGCCGATCTGCATGGCTGCCACCGCCAGGGAAAAACCCCGGTAGGCTGCCAGCAACTCGTTTATAGACCTGTGGGTCTTGGCCTGCACCTTCGCCTTTCCTCCAACTCCACTTGATTAATTTCCACTGGAACCGGTATCAATAGTCCTCGGGATTGACATCCACCGAAACTATACCCTTGCTGTCAATGTGCCATACCCCATGGTTCCAGTACTTGGGCTTCATCTTCAGATAATCGGGATAGAACACCACCTTTTTGCCACCATAGCTGAAGCTGGCATCCCAAAATATCAACTTGGTCTGCCCTGCCTCAGGGAGCTTCCCGTCGATGGTGGGGTAGCGGCCATTGCTGTCAAACAGATAGAGGTCCGTCGCTTTTTGCACGTTGACGAGGTGGGTGTTCAACGCCGTTTCGCCTGCTGGCTCCCGGCTTGCCCAGCCAAAATGATAGATGGCGAAGACAACGGCCACCGCGATAACGACGATAAAAATCGACTCAATCAGGCCAAAGCCACCCTGACTACCCCTTTTCAACTGATACCTCCCCATTTTCTCTCTCTCTTTCAAATTACGTTAAAATTGTTCTTAAAAAGCCTGTAACTGCGGACCGCTACTATTCATCTTCTTCTTCATATTGGTAGAGGGTAACAACCGTGAAATCAGCCTCCCAGTACGCTGGTAAGGTATGCTCTTCCTCATCCACTTCCGGGTGGTAGTCGATTTCCAGCTCCTCAATGGTCAGGGTAGCAAACTCCGCACCCTCAATCTCACCGATCAGGCTGTTAATCCTGCCCAGGTCACCCTGTACCTTGACTTCGTACTCGGCTTTACTGTATTTGTTTTCCTCAACTTCCGCATTACCACTAGGAATGGTAACCGTACCCGCGTCGTCGTCGGAGTTCAACTTGAGGAGCACCAGATTGCCATGCGGGGCAAGCTTGTGTATGGTATCCACTATCAGGTCGCCGATCTCAACCGTGGCTGGTTGCTTGGGGAACAGCGGATCGCCCATGCTTAACGTGTGGATTTCTTCCTGGAGTTCGTCAAGCTGTTCCGCCAGCATCTCTACCTGATTGTCTTCTATAATTGTCTCCAGCCGCATAAGAGCCATGTTTATTTCCTGTCGTATATCCGGCTGTTTTGCCGCTACCGACTGGTAGCTGAACAGGAAATAGACACTAGCTGCCAGCACGGCCATGAGCGAAATCATCAGTCCGATATGTAGTTTGGATAGTTTTTTCATCTCTAGCCTCCTGGTTTCACTTCTAGCAGAATGGTGAAGACGAATACCTCTACGGTGTCATCACTGTCTTCGTCTTCTCTTTCTTCAGTGCCGATTTCAAAGGCCGGGGGACGGGAGAAGATACCACGCTCCTCAAGCTTCTTGGCAAATTCAACGATGATAATGGCATTCTCAGCATCCTCGCTCAGTTCGCCCTCCACGATGAGTTCCTTGTCATTCTGCTCGAAAGAGGTCAGGATGACATCGTTGGGTGTCAGTTCCCGTATTATCTGGAGCACCGGCTTCCAGTATACCCTGTCCGCATTGCGCGTCTCGTAGTCGCGCTCCATAGCCTTCAGGCTATCTATCTCGGCCTGAGCCTCGGCAATCTGCGCCTCATACTCCGCTACCGACGTGTCGTTCATTTCCTGTTCAATCTCAGCATTAATCGAATCCAGCTGAGACTGCAGGGCTTCAACCTCACTGCTGGCGGCAGCATTCTTGCCATAGTAGCCGAAGCCGTAGTAACCCGCCGCCATGATAACGACTATTAGCCCTATCGTCAGCGGCAATGCCCAGCGTTTGGGCCGGTGTTCCTCCGGCAACAGATTCATGTCTACTTTCATACCTTTTACCCCCTGTTTCCCCCTTCTGCTTCGAAGAGAGATAATTTCCTTACTTAAGAGATGTTATACCCCTTTAAGACCTCACCTGTTTTTTATTAAATGAGTCCTTTTTGCCATATTTAATTCCCCCTATCCGCCACCGTAGCCGAAGCTGAGGATGCCCACGGGGAAGCTGCCTGACTCTTCAGTAGGCACGGTCTTGAAGGAAAGGAAGACATAGATTAAGGCCCAGCCGTCCTGGCCGGTATAAAACTTCAACGTGGCCGAATTGTCGCCTTCATCAATCAGGTCAGAAACGTCAAAGGTATCAATATCAATGCCATCGATAGACTCTCCGGCCAGACCGCTGGAAAGACTGTTCCATACATCGTTCTGGGGATTTACACCGTCATACGGGTCGCCGGGACGGGGCAGCAGATAGTCGTTTACCTTTATGCTGTCACCAGTATAGCCTTCATCACCTTCACCAACAAAGCAAGTCATACGTCCCTCGAAATCATCCGGAGCAATAAAGCCGGTTACCGTCGAAACCAGAGATAGTGATGGGGGTGAACTCTGGTTAATGCGGTTAAGAGTATCGTAGAGAAAGAGTTGATGGGCTTCCTCGGTTGGGCTCGAGTAGATGACTATCAGCGACCAGCCGGCATAAGACCCGGAATCACCGGTATCCTCGTCCTCAATCCCCTCCAGATAGCCCACCGTGTAATCCCCGTTGGTCACGTGGCTGCCTGGCGCACCGAGTACAACCGTATCGGAACCGGCATTATAGGTAACTTCAACAACACCGTTAGTGCAACTGATAAACACGCTATAGTTTTCATAGGTAGTGCCGGTCAGCGTATCCGGTGAGGTATCGGGCAGGGAGCCAAGCATGGTGTGCGTGACCGAGTCCCCGGTCTCGTACAGTGTCTCCGTTCCCGCAACGTCTATATCACCGCCGTCGGGGATATCGGTGGCCGTAATAACAACCGTGGCCGTGGATGTGAGCCTAGTGATATTAACCTGCGGGAGAGCCGCGGCCGGGGTATCCAGAGAAACGTCGGTCTCATCAGGAGTGCCGCTCTTCGCAATTATCACCCCGTCAATCTCTACCGAACCATTGGTACACTCAACCGTGGCGTCATAAGTACCAGCGGTACTGCCTGAAGTCAGCACCATTGGCGAGTCGTCCTCCGGCACGTCTATTTTAGATGTCGTATAGCCGGGCTCAACGGTGAACGGGTCTCTATCCAGTACCATGTCGTCAGGATTTGCCCCATCGGCGGTAATCTTTACCTCAGCGTCGCCGCTGACCCAGTTTGTATCCACGCTCTCCGGAGGCCCTCCTACCGGCGCAAAGGTAATATCGGCCGATGTCTCCGGTTTGAGATAGGCGGTCACGTCCTTGAAGGCCGAGTAAACCCAGCCCTGCGGGCCACCCAGCCAGCGGCGCTGAACCTGTACTCTATCCGCGGTTATCCGTGACTCACCAATGTCGGTTATAAAGGTAGCCTCATCAACCAGCTCGGTCAGTGCCTGAAGCTGCGCCGGGGTAAGCGTGGTAACATCGCCGATATCATCGGGATATCTCTTATAGGCCGACCAGTACAGGTAAGCGGCCTCAACCGTGGCATCACCGGGGATACCATCTATCTCGGCGGTGCTCTCAAAGGGGTCGTTACGCTCATCTTTAATATGGTTCGGGTCAGGAATGGTGTCCCGCATCAGGCTGTTGCCGATAGCCCAGGCATCGCCATAGATACTGGAGACCCGGTCGGTCAGCTGACTGGTGCCGACATAAGACTCAAGGGTAGTATGGGTACCGTTCTCAGAGTCGGTGGCAGTAGAAGTAATCTTGTAAACGCCGCTGCTGGTATCCCAGGAAAGGTAGATATCATTATGTATGGTTCTTATCCAGGAAAAGATACCATTCGGCTCACCGGCCGGGCTGAAGCTGAAGGTCAAAGTGCGCTTGGTGGGGAACTCACCAGTGGGCGGAGAGGCACCACCAAACCCGGTTATCACATTCGGCAGGTCTTCAAAATAAATCCAGCCCGTAGAACTCTCGGGGTCGCCGAAATACCACTCTAGAGCCGTGCCGCCATGATGAGGAACCTGATTGGGCTCGGCGGTGACCAGTGTGCCACTGCCGTGAGCAACCGCCGTGGTGCCGTACTGCCCCCGGTCACAGTCCTCAAATTCATCGGTTCTCTTGCTGTCATAGCTAATAAGCTCGTGCTCAATGGCGATCACGCCGCTATCCGGGAAACGGTCGGTGCCGTTGTAAGGGGCATCGGTATCGACATCAATATCCACAGTGGCGGAAGAAATCATACCATCCAGGACCGTGTACATGTTGCTGGAACCGGGGACGTAGCTGAAACCGGCCGGCATCCAGACGCCAATCTTTTTAATCTTCAGCGGTCCTTTGGAGCCATCATAGGTAATATCAACGTGGTAGGTAACTTCCTCCGAGGTAACGCCGTCATTCTGGTTATGGCCAACGGCCACGGTATTGCTATAACCCCGGCCACCGGCGGGGACGGTGAACGTTGT
>DUEU01000078.1 GCA_011191985.1 Dehalococcoidia bacterium | reverse complement strand
GCCCTGATGCCCCACCCCGAGCGCCACATCCGCGGCACCCAGCACCCACAGTGGACTAGACACGGCGCCAAAGAATGTAGCGATGGCTTCAGGATTTTCAGCAACGCCGTAGAGTGGGCCGAGAGGCTGTAAACCAACAGACCAAGCCTAAGCGATAGCCCTGTCCAACTCTATTTTAAGCTTCTCCGGGCCGGTACCCGAGTCTATCATTGACCAGGGGAGTCTCAGACCGGTATCCCACTGCTGGTGAGCGTAATAGTCCACGTTCAGACGGCACTTTTTCACCGCCTGACGCCAGCCCGAAAGCGATACGGACTCTGTTGCTACCAGCACTTCGGCGACTCCGGCATCACCCCGGGCCAGGACCGCCTGCACCTGGCTCCAGCCCGGGCTTTCGTGCTTGACCCTGATGCCTTTCGGCGGCAGGCTCTTCTTCAGTAAAGAAAGACGCTGGTTCAACGTTGGGACCGGCGCCATTGGTAGCCACTGGCAGGGTGTGCCCGCCTTGGGCACGAACGGGGCCACATTGAGGCTGAGCCGGCAGCCACCTCGGTGCTCATCAAGAATATCCTTGCATTTAAGGGCCAGGGTTACGATTTCCAGTATATCCTCATCGATCTCCGAGGGGAGACCTATCATGAAGTATAGCTTCAGCTCCCGGAACCCCCGTTTCGCCACCTCGACCACCGACCTCAGAATATCGTCCTCGTTAACGCCCTTGTTGATTACCCGGCGTAGTCGCTCCGAGCCGGCCTCGGGGGCCAGGGTGACCGTCCGGGTACCCCCTTTAGCCAGTTCCGTCAACACAGCGGGGGAAAGGGGGTTGATACGCATCGAACTAATGGAGAGTCCCGCCCCCATCTGGCGCAGGCTGACCAGCAGTTCCTCTATCTGGGGATGGTCAGAAACCACCGGGCCCACCAGGCCTATGCGCCGCCGGTAGCTGAGCCCCCGTCTAGCCTGGGCCAACAGGCTTTCCCGGGAACGAAAGCGCATGGGCTGGAAAATAGTGCTGACGAGGCAAAAGCGGCAGCCCCTCTGGCAGCCCCGCTCCACCTCGATGAGAAACAGTTCACCCAACTCGGTATCGTGAGTCAGGACAACAGAGCCCACCGGAAAGTCATCAAGGTTACCAGTCCACTGGCGAGCTATCGGACTTTCGGAAGGCAGTAAAGGCACGTAAACGCCCGGCAGTGAAGCCAGCGCCTCAAGCATATCATCCCGCCGGCCGCCGGCCCCCTCTGCCAGCACCGGCACCATAGCCGGTAGTATCGCCTCGGCCTCACCAACGCACAGGCAGTCGAAGAAGGGAGACAGCGGCGCCGGGTTGGCCATGATACACGGGCCGCCACCAATAACCAGCGGGTAGCGCTCATCGCGGTCGGCAGCACGGAGGGGGATGCCGCTTGCTTTAAGAACCCTGACTATGTTGAAATAGTCGAGCTCGTAATTCACCGAGAAGGCAAGGACGGTGAAATCGCTAAGCGGCCGCTGAGACTCCAGTGACCGCACTTCATCTTCTTCCCAGAAGACCCGCTCGCAGACGACCCCGGTATAGCTGTTGAGCAGGCCATAGACCGCATGAAGCCCCAGATTGGACATACCGATATAGTAGGTGTTGGGGTAGACCAGAGCGACGGCTACTTTTCCGCCCCAGTCCTTTATAACCGTCCCCTGTTCCCGGGAAAGCCGCTGTCTGGCTTCACCGACCGCTCTATAGGTCATACTCAGTCAACTAGCAACGAAACAAAATCGTTCTGGTTAATGCTGAACAGGCCGTCCTCACACATCCTCAGGAAGGGTATGGCCGGCGTGGTGAGGACCGCCAAAGTGGTGCGTACATCAGGGTAAGGAAAGCCAAGGTCGGCCGCTGCCTGCTGGACAGCGTCAAGCTCCCGGGCTATTGTCTCCACCGGCTGTTCGGAAACGAGACCCGCCACCGGCAACGCTATCTCGGCCAGCACCCTGCCCCCGGCGCAGACGACAACGCCGCCCCTTAGCTGCCTCACCCGGTTCACCGCCTGTGCCATATCGGCTTCGCTGGTCCCGGCCACAACGAGAGCGCCCATGTCCCAGACGGCGCTGCTGGCAATGGCGCCACGCTTTATCTTGAGCCCCCGGATGAAGCCGGTGAAGGTCTTCCCCGGCACATGGGTCCGGTCGATGACGGCCGCTTTCAGCATGTCGGCGGCGGCATCAATAAGCAAACGGCCGCCCGATACAACAAAATCAACAAGGGCTTCCTTGGTCACCAGCGAGGTGACCTGCTCTATCACCCTTACCCTGACCTGCCCCCGACCGGGAGARACCGGGACGGCAAAATCATCGGCGGTAAAATCCCGGGCAAAGCGGATGCTCTCATGCGCCCACCTRGGGTAGCTGAATTTCGACGGCTCTACYAGGAGCTCGCCGTTACGGGCCACCAGTTGCCCGYTACTGATGACGTATTCCGCCCGGATGGTGCGCAGGTCGGGAATGACAACGATGTCCGCATAYTTACCCGGGGCGATACCGCCAATGAGGCCGTCGAGCCCGAAGTGSTGCGCCGGGTTGATGGTAGCCATCTTAACGGCTGTTACCGGCTCAAAACCGAGGTCAATCGCCTTCTGCACCACGAACTCCATGTAGCCATCGGCGGTAAGCTGCCACGGCCCGATGCCATCGGTGGCTATCGCCAGTCGGTTCAGGTCAAGGTCAAGGTTATTCAGCTCGGCAACCGCCTCAAGCTCTCTCCTTATTTCGCCCTCCCTTATCAGCACAAAAAGCCCCAGCCGCAACCTTTCCCGGACCTCTTCGGCAGTAATGGGTTCGTGACAGGACGAGATGCCGGCCGCGATGTAGGCCTGCAGCTTGGCATTACTGGCCCCCGAGGTATGACCATCAACACTTTTCCCAGAATTCAGTGTCTCCACGATAAGGTCGGTGACACGCTGGCTACCGGCCACCACCTGGGCCCAGTACGGCTCGCCAAGGCCCATAATATCCCGCCGCTGCAGCAAGCGGCTCAGTTCGCCTACCGTTATGGCATGCTCTTCGGCGGCCGGGCTTAAGGTCACCATCGGCGGCACCGTAGCCAGAAACTTAAGCGGCTGACGGGCAACCGCCTTTAAGAACTGAATGATACCCCGGTATCCTAGCGGAAAAACGATGCCGCACATCTCGGTTATGACAGTGGTGGTGCCCCCCTTCAGCGCATACCTCGCCAGCTCGCTGGGCAGGTACGTCGTATCGGCATGAGAATGTCCGTCAATCAGCCCCGGTATCAGGACTTTGCCGGCGGCATTGATGACCATGGTCGATGGGCCGATGGAGCGACTGGCATTCCGTCCCACATAGGCAATCCGGTCCCCCTTGATGAGAACGGTATCGCCGGCGAGCACCTCACCGGTGTAGACGTTCAAGACATCCCCGTTGACGATGGCCATATCGGCCTCCGCCTCCCCCAGCGCCACCTTAACCAGACTGCTTATTTGTTCCCGGCTGGTCAGCGATAAATGCGCCGATTGTGGCATAGCTATCCTTTCTATTATGATATAGAAATTCCGATTGATGGTTGTGCCTGTAATATACCGTCACGGCAACAGAACTGGCAAAGCCATATAGAAATTTTACAACCTCACCCCCTTTGTCCCCCTCTCCTTGGGAAGGAGAGGGGGAAGTATAAAAAAGAGGGGCGAAGCCCCTCTTAAACTCCCTTGTTTTGTGCAAATTCACCTAGCACTTGGTATAGCCACAGCCGGGGCAAATGAAGCAGCCCTCCTGGTAAATAAGGATGTTGCCACAGTCGGGGCACTGCCCGGCCAGGTTCTTGGCCAGACCATAGTCCTGGAACTGGGGCTTATCATCCCCATCAATATACTTTTCCAGAACGCTGGCAATGGCATCGGCACAGGAGAGAACCGATTTACCCTCCTCCCAGGCAATGGACGGGCAGCGGATGCCGCGGAGCTGCTTCACCACCGAGGCAACGTCCACCCCGGACCGGAGCGCCAGGGATATCAGGCGGCAGGTGGCCTCAAGCTGGGCAGCGGCACAGCCACCAGTCTTGCCCAGATGAGAGAATACCTCGCATATCCCGTACTCGTCCGAGGCGACGGTGACATAGATATTACCACAGCCAGTGGTGACCTTATCGACAAAGGCCGATGTTCTCTTCGGCCTCTTCCTGGGGGTAAGCCTGCCTTCTTCACTTCTAGTGGCTGTCGTCTCCACCGCCTTGCCCGTGGTAAGCACCTGCGCCTCGCGGCTCCTGTCCCGGAAGATGGTAATCCCCTTCAGCCCCTCCTCATAGGCCAGCATATAGACCTTGGCGATATCCTCTCGGGTAGCCTCGTGCGGGAAATTGACCGTCTTGGAGACGGCGTTGTCGGTTGCCCTCTGGAAGGCGGCCTGCATCCTGACATGCCACTCCGGGCTGATATCGTGGGCAGTGACAAAAAGCTGCTTCACCCGCTCCGGGATCGCCTCAATTTCATGGAGACTGACCCCGTCAGCCAGCTGCTGCATAAGCTCCTCAGAATAGAAACCTTCTTTACGGGCCACCTCCTCAAAATAAGTATTGACCTCCACTAACTGAGAGCCGTCCAGTACATTTTTGGTGTAGCTCAGGGCGAATAACGGCTCAATGCCGCTGGAGCAGCCGGCGATTATGCTCAGCGAACCGGTAGGGGCAATGGTAGTGCACGATGCGTTTCTCACTCTGGGGCCACCCGCCGTGTCATAGAAGCTGCCCTCGAAAGCAGGGAAAACACCGCGCTCATCAGCCAAGGCCGCCGAGGCACGGCCCGCCTCGTCATGAACGAAATGCATCACCTCGGTAGCCACCCGGAGCGCCGCCTCCGAGTCATAGGGCATACCCAGCCTGATAAGCACATCGGCGAAACCCATAACCCCCAGCCCAATTTTTCTCGTCTTCCGGGTCATTTCCTCTATCTGGGGCAGGGGGAACTTGTTGACATCAATTACGTTGTCCAGAAAGTGGACGGCCGCCTGTACCACCCTCGCCAGATGGTGATAGTCAATCTCAGCGGTGCCATCGGTAACCTTCAGCATCCGGGCAAGGTTGATTGAGCCCAGGTTACACGACTCATAGGGCAGGAGCGGTTGCTCACCACAGGGATTGGTGCTTTCAATATGGCCCAGGGCGGGGGTGGGGTTATCGCGGTTGATACGGTCAATAAACACGATGCCCGGGTCGCCGGTCTGCCAGGCTTTGTCCACTATCTTGTCAAAGACCTCGCTGGCCTTAAGCTGGCCCACCACTTTGCCACTGCTCGGATTTACCAGGTTGTAGTCAGCGCCAGTCTTAACCGCCTCCATGAATTCGTCGGTTACGGCCACCGAGAGGTTAAAGTTGGTAAAGGCCGCCGGGTCTTCCTTGGCGAAGATAAATCTCTCGATATCAGGGTGGTCAACGTTCAGTATGGCCATGTTGGCCCCCCGCCGCATGCCCCCCTGCTTGATAACATCGGTAGCGGTATCAAAGGCACGCATAAAGGAGACCGGGCCGCTGGCAACGCCGCCGGTAGGGCCCACCCGGTCCTTTTCCGGCCGCAGGCGGGAAAAGGAAAAGCCGGTGCCGCCGCCGCTCTTGTGGATGAGAGCCGTATTCTTGACCGTCTCGAAGATAGACTCCATAGAGTCCTCAACGGGGAGGACAAAGCAAGCCGCAAGCTGCCCCAGCTCCCGTCCGGCGTTCATTAACGTCGGGGAGTTAGGCAGGAACTCGAGGGCTGTCATCAGCCGGTAGAACTCCTCTTCCCTGGCCGCAACATCAGCCTCAGGATTATAGATCAGGTCGGCAGCAGCAATCGCCCGGGCAACCCGGCGAAACATCGCCGCCGGCGTCTCAATAACCTGCCCCTGACTGTCCTTCTGGAGATAGCGTCTCTCCAAGACATGAAGGGCGTTCTCACTGAGGTTAATAGCGGTTGTCTCTGTTTTCATATTCATGGCTGGCTCCTCTTCCGGCCGAATTTGCTGGGCCAGTATTTCTCTCACCATAGACTCAATGTCGGCATCAGCGGGCCAGCCCTTCTGCTTCGGGCGGCGCTCTGATACCAGATGCTCCATACCGGGTAGCGGTCGCGGCTGTTCCAGGCGTTCGATCACCTGACTGGTCAGCTTCTCAACCAGCTTTCTATCGGCGATGCCCATGGACTCAGCGGCGGCAAAGATAGCCCGGGCAATCCGTGTCTGGTCGGGCTGTTTGCTCTTTGAACTCATCGGCGAACCCTCCGCCTCCCCCCGGCCCTCGCCAGCGACTCGTCAGGCAGCAATGGCAGCTGGCCGGGCGGATGCTCCACGGCACTGCTGACTAGGCTATCTACCGCCAGCTTCAGCATGGTGATGTCGGTAAAATCACGGTAGACGCTGGCAAAACGGATATAGGCCACATGATCCAGCGCCTTCAACCTCTCCATCACCATATCCCCGATAACGGCCCCGGCTATTTCCGCCTTGCCCATGTTGTACAGCTCGGCCTCAATATCATCGACCAGCTTGTCAATACTGCCCATAGGCAGCGGCCTTTTTTCACAGGCCTTGCGAATACCGACCAGCAGCTTGTCCCGGTTAAACTCCTCGCGCCGGCCGTCTTTCTTGATGACAAACAGACTGGCCGGCTGCACCCGCTCGTAGGTGGTGAAACGGGTGCCACAGCCAAGGCACTGGCGGCGGCGCCGCACCCCGTCATCCACGTCGCGGGAGTCTATCACCCGAGAATCATCAAAACTGCAATAGGGGCATTTCATAGCATCACTACACAGTATATAGTTGCGCCCAAGCACTATAACACAAGATGTAGTGTTTGTCAAGAGTTTTTAAATGATATTTTTTAAAACCCTCCCCCTGTTTCCCCCTCCCTTGGTAAGGGAGGGGGATGGTGCTGTTCAATCACAAGCATAGGACGCCACGAGGGTGGCGGGTGGGAATAGATAAGCCAGGGTAAAGAGGGGTTAATTACACAAGAAGGCTGTAGGCACCGGGGCACCTACAGCCTTTAGTCTGGTCTCGGGCCAGCGGAAAACTGGTGCCCCGAGAACTTTAACGATGCTCAGTGGGCGTCGTGGTCTTGATCACCTTCGTGGCCGGGGTTATTGCCTGGCGGCGATGACTGAAGAGTGGGCGGCGCAGGAATGAAGGAACATCCAGCTCATCTTCACTCTTGCTCAGTCCCTTGAGCAGCTGCGTCATATCCTCATCTTTATCTGCCCCCGCCAGCCCGGTCCGGGACTTGAAGCCGGTGGCAATCAGGGTAATCCTTATCTCTTTGTCCAGCGACGCGTCATGGGCCACCCCGAAGATGATGTTGGCCTCCGGGTCAACCGCCTGCTTGATAGTCTCGGCCGCCTGATTGACCTCGAACAGGGTCAGGCTCTCGCCACCGACAACGTTGAAGAGTACCCCCTTGGAGCCATCGATGGAAACGTCGAGCAAGGGGCTAGCCAGGGCTTCCTTGGCGGCATCTACCGCCCGGTTCTGGCCGGACCCCCGGCCAATGGACATCCAGGCAGGGCCGGCGTCTTTCATTACTGCCTTTACGTCGGCGAAATCAAGGTTTATCATTCCAGGAACCGTGATTACCTCGGCAATCGCCTGAACGCCGTGCCGCAGCACGTCATCGGCCAATTTGAAGGCCTGGTCAACACCGGTCTTCTGGTCGCACAGGTCAAGCAAGCGGTCATTGGGGATGATAATCAGGGTATCGACCTTGCCCAGCAGGCGGAGAATGCCCTCATCAGCTACCTGGCAGCGGTGGGTACCTTCAAATTGAAACGGCTTGGTAACCACGGCAATAGTGAGGGCGCCACCCTGCTTGGCTATCTCGGCAATTATCGGCGCCGCCCCCGTGCCGGTGCCGCCACCCATACCGCCGGTGATGAATACCATATCCGCTCCGGAGACGAACTCCTTTATCTCATCCTTGTTCTCCTCAGCGGCCTTCTGCCCCAGCATATGGTCACCGCCAACACCCAGCCCCCGGGATACTTTTTCGCCGAGCTGAAAACGGACCGGGGCTTCGGTTATAGCCAGTGCCTGGGCATCGGTATTCACAGCGATAAACTCAACCCCCTGGATCTCCTCCCGGACCATGCGGGTGATAGCGTTGCAGCCACCGCCACCGAGGCCAATGACCTTAATCCTGGCTGGATTAGGGACGAAACTTGTCTTTGCCATCTCCTCCTCCTTTCTTTGACTAACGAATATTATTTAGCGAAACAGTCTCGCCATTCGTGAGAATAAACGCCGCATACTGAAGCCGAACCCGCGGCGTGGCCGGCCGCCTCTGTTTTTAGCTCCCCAGAGCAATAGACCGACACTGGTGGCATAAGCCGGGTCGCGCAGGGTATCGCTGATACCGGGCATACTGGTTGGCGAGCCTACCCGCACCGGGAGGCGAAGGATATCGCGCCCGAGCGCCGCGATACCAGAAAGATTGGAACTACCACCGGTCAGTACTAAACCACCGGGGACCATTGTCTCATACTCTGAATGCGGCAGCTCCAGCAGGATAAGCCTCAGGATCTCGTCCACACGGGCCCGGACAATATCGCACAGGTCTTGATAGGAGACGCCGTGTCCGTCTTCGGTAATCGGGCTGGCAGTGGTACTCGTGCTTTCATAGACCGGCATAACACTGCCGTACCGCTTCTTCATCTCCTCGGCAACATCAAAAGGCAATCCCAGACCAACGGCCACATCACGGGTAATCTGGTAACCGGCCACCGGCAGGATGGAAGTATGCCAGATGCTGCCCTCTTTGAAGACGGCAACATCGGTAGTGCCGCCACCGATATCGGCCAAGATGGTGCCTACCTGCTTTTCATCCTCAGAGAGCACCGCCTCACTGCTGGCCAGGGGTTCAAGAATGAGGTCCTCAATGTCGATGCCGATGCTCCGGATACATTTAGCCAGGTTCTGGACGGAGGCTACCGCGGCGGTAATGATATGTGTCTCAACGTCCAGCCTGAAGCCATGCATACCCACCGGATTCTTAACCCCGGCCTGACCATCGACCGCGTATGACCGAGGAATGATATGGAGCACCTTCCGGTCGCTGGGGACCTTGATGCTCCGGGCTGATTCCAGCACCCGCCTGAGGTCATCGGGACGTACCAGCCGGTCATTACGATTAATAGCGACTACCCCCCGATTATTCAACGAGGAGACATGCCGGCCGGTGACACCAATATAGGCCGTCTCTATCTTGCGGCCACTGGTCTGCTCCGCTCTCCTCACCGACTCCTGTATCGACTGCCTGGCTTCGTTGATGTTGACCACCAGACCCTTGTGCAGCCCCTGGGACGGAGCCAGCCCCACCCCACTCACCCGGGGCCCGCTGTTCTCATCAACATCGGCAATGATGGTACAAATCTTGGTGGTGCCGACATCAATCGAAGCTAATGTGTACTTTGCCATCTATTCCCTCCTTTCAGTTAGAACTTGCTGGCAGATTGATCCTTCACATCTTTTATACCCCCCGTCCTGCATAATCTGAATTGCTGTGTGCTAAGAAGCGAGAAAGGCCTGCCTCAGTTTCTTGAGCATGGCCGGCCGCCGCCATACCCCACCCTCCCCCGCCATGGAAAAGCATAACTTCTCGGCAGCGCTATCGTACTCGCCAGAAGCGGCATATCTTGCCGCCACCCTCAATCGGGCACTCCGGCTACGGGGATTCAAATCAATCTCGGCCGGAGTCGGGGTAATTATCTTTTTACTGACCAGGCGTAATCTGGCCCGGTGTCCGCAGACACAGCTCGGAGTGCCTGGTGGGCAGATACAGTCGCGGGATTCCTGGTGCATAAACTGCTTTACTATGCGGTCTTCGAGAGAATGATAGCTGATAACCACCAGCCTGCCCTCAAAGCCAAGCAGGTCAACCGCTTGTCGCAGCGCCATTTCCAAGTGCTCCAGTTCTTCGTTGACCGCGATGCGCAGTGCCTGAAAGGTCTTGGTGGCTGGGTGAATCCGGCCCCTCCTCCGTGCAACGGCCTTCTCCACCACCCGCACCAGCTGATGGGTACTTCTTATCGGGCGTTCCATGGCGACTTGGCGGGCTATCCGTCGGCCACCGCCCTCCTGGCCGTACATCTTGATAAGGCGAGCCAACTCGCTTTCCGACAGGGTATTAACTATATCGGCCGCCGTTGTCGTCTGTTCCGGGTTAAGACGCATATCCAGCGGGGCATCCTTCTGGAAACTGAAGCCGCGACTGTCATCCTCGAGTTGCAGAGAGGAAAGCCCCAGGTCGAACAGGATGCCGTGAACCGGGTAGAAATCGTAGCGGAAGCAAATAGACTGTAAATCGGCAAAGTTGGCGTTGACCAGCAGCACCGAATCACGGTAGTCGGCCAGCCTCTCTCTGGCCACGGCCAAAGCCTGGGGGTCGGCATCAATACCGAGTAGCTGCCCCCCGGGGGAACTGGCCTCCAGGATAGCGGCCGCGTGCCCGCCGGCGCCCAGGGTACAATCAATATAGCGCCCTCCTGGCTGCACCGCCAGCGCTTTGATTGTCTCCTCAAGCAAAACCGACGTGTGAATCTGCGGCGACATATTCAGACCTTTCATTGCCTGTCCAGAGTCTCTATTATTTGCCACGCCTGATCCTGACTATCGGCCTTCTCCGTTTCCCACCGCTCCCGATTCCACAGCTCAAAGTAACTGTTGGCACCAACGATGATCACTTCATCTTCGATACCGGCGTACTCCCGCAGTAACAGCGGCAGAACTACCCTGCCCTGCCCGTCAATAACCACCCTGGAGGCGGTAGCAAAAATAGCCCGGTTCAGCTTCCTTAGTTTATTGCGGGTAACCGAACCACCAGTGAGGGCCGCCGCTATCTTTTTCCACTCGGCCAGAGGATAGGCAGTAATACATGGCTCAACTCCCGGGGTAAGGACGACCCCCTCTCTCAGCTCCCTCCGGAACTGAGCGGGCAACATAACCCTGCCCTTCTCGTCAATTTTGTGTTCAACCTCGCCTAGAAACACCTTATACCCCCACTTAATACCACTTTATGCCACTTTCTACCATTTTACAACACATCTCCTGTTTGTCAATACCCTTTATGCCGCTTTTCAGCCGCTATTTGGGCTTAAATACCCGTATATGGTAAAATAGTACTCTGGGTATGCTGAACCTAGGGATACTCACCATTAGCGATAAAGGGTGGCAGGGTGAGCGTGCTGACGATAGTGGCACAGCTATCAAAGAGCGCTTCTCCCAGCGGGACAGCCGGGCAGTCAGGTATGAAGTAGTGCCTGACGAGGTGGATATTATTGCCGGCAAGCTCGCCCAGTGGGCAGATGAGGGCAGCATTGACATTATTGTCACCACCGGCGGCACGGGCCTGGGGCCACGGGACGTCACCCCGGAGGCTACGCTCAAAGTGCTGGACAAAGAGGTGCCCGGCCTTACCGAGGCAATGAGGGCCGAGACATTTCACCGGACGCCGACGGCTATCCTGAGCCGGGCGGTGGCCGGCGTCAGAGGCAAGTGCCTCATTGTAAACCTGCCGGGCAGCCCGGAGGCGGTGCGGGAGTGCCTCGATATCATATTACCGGTCCTCCCCCACGCCGTACAGATAATCAAGGGGGAGATAACCGAACACAGCCATAGCGGAGGGGGAGAAAGCGGTGCACATTGATATCCTGACCCTGTTTCCCGAAATGTTCCCGGGGCCTTTCCAGACCGGTATCTTTCAGCGAGCGGTTGACCGCAAGCTGGTCAGCCTTAGCATCCATAATATCCGGGACTACACCCACGACCGACACGCCACCGCCGATGACTACCCTTACGGTGGCGGCGCCGGCATGGTGATGAAGCCAGAGCCTATCTTCGAAGCAGTTGAGGCCATTAAATCAGGCATGCCTGAGGCCGGAGAGGCTGGCCCCCCGCCAGTCATTCTGCTCAGCCCGCAGGGCCGCCTCTTCTCCCAGAGCATAGCCAACGAGCTTTCCAAACATGGGCATCTGATACTCATCTGCGGCCACTACGAGGGGGTCGACGAACGGGTAGGCCAGCACCTGGCCACCGACGAGATAAGTATCGGCGACTATGTGCTCAGCGGCGGCGAGCTGGCGGCGATGGTAGTCGTCGACGCCATGGCCAGACTGATACCGGGGGTGCTCGGCTCACCTATTTCACCACTGGACGACTCCCATGTCAGCGGGCTGCTGGAATATCCCCAGTACACCCGCCCCCCGGAATACCGGGGATGGTCGGTGCCCGAGGTGCTTCTCTCGGGCAACCACGCCCAGATCAACCGGTGGCGGCGGCAGCAGGCCATTCTGCGCACCAGCCAGCGCCGCCCGGAGCTGCTGGCAGCCGCCAACCTGTCTCCCGAGGAAAGTCAGTTAGTGAAAACATTCATCAACGACAAGACGACAAATCATGTGCCGCGAGCAATGTAGGGAAGGAATTTTGAAATGAATATCAACTCGCTAATTGAAGTAAAAGAAAACCCCAACATCCCGGAACTCAACCCCGGTGACCGGGTAAAGGTCAGCACCCGGGTCAAGGAAGGGGACCGGGAACGTATCCAGCTATTTGAAGGGGTTATCATCATGGTTCGGCATGGCGCCAGCGCCAACTTCACCGTGAGACGGGTCACCTACGGCATTGGCGTGGAAAGGACCTTCCCCTTCCGCTCCCCGACGGTGGAAAAGGTTGAGGTTATACGCCACGGCAAGGTGCGCCGGGCCAAGCTCTATTACCTGCGGGGCTTGAGCAGCCGGGCATCCCGCCTCAAGGAAAGAAGCGCGATAAAAAAGTAGCTTACAGCAGGCTACAGTAGGAGCCACCGGTGGCCTATGCTGAAGTCAGTGTCAATTCGCCGCTAGCCCAGCGCCGGACGTTCAGCTATGCCATCCCAAACGGGCTAAGTATCGACGTCGGGCAGGCGGTGTGGGTCCCCTTTGGTGACAAGGTCCTCCAGGGCGTTGTGTTCGAGATAACCGAGCACCCGGCCGTGGCCGAGACCAGAGATATCGCCGGCGTCATCGGCCCGGTGCTTTCCCCGCTACATATCAGGTTAGCCCACTGGGTAAGCCAGCATTACCTGTCCCCCCTCTTCGAGGCCGTGGCCTTAATGCTGCCGCCCGGCTTCGAGCGTAAAGCGGTCACCTTCGTCTCGACAACCGCCACTCCGGACCTAACAGTATCCCTTACCCGGGAGCAGAGAGAAGCCCTGCAACTTATGTGGCAGCAGGGTGAAGTAGCCCTGAAAGAGCTGGAAAAGGTGCTGGGCAAAAAGAAAGCACCGGTGGTCGTCGCCCAGCTGGTGAGACGGGGGCTGGCCACCAGAAGCTACCAGCTGGAGCCGGTAAGGATAAAACCAAAGGTAGTCCCCTACCTGGGCCTGGTGGCATCTGCCGAAAAGGCCCGACAGGAAGCCGCCGCCCTGCGACAAAAAGGTAAAGGCAGAATGGCCGATCTCCTGGACTTTCTGGCCGAGCAGCCAGCCCCGGTGCCCTGGGCAGAAGCCAGGCAGCAAACCAGCAGCAGCAAAAGCAACGCCGATGCCCTGACCAGCCGGAGACTGGTAAGGTTTATACCTACCGAGGTAAGGCGGGAGCCAATCGCCTACCGGGGAATTACCCCCACCCACCCACCGACCCTCACCGCCGCCCAGCAGTCAGCCCTGCAATCTATAAAGTACGGCCTTGATAAGGCGGCGGAAGGACAGAAAACAGTGTTCCTGCTCCACGGGGTCACCGGCAGCGGCAAGACGGAAATCTACCTCCAGGCCCTGGCCGAGACGGTGAAGCGAGGTCGGCGCGGCATCGTCCTGGTCCCCGAGATTGCCCTGACCCCCCAGACCATCGAGAGGTTCGCCGTCCGCTTCCCCGGCCGGGTCGCTGTTCTCCACAGCAAGCTGTCCCTGGGTGAGCAATTCGACGAGTGGCAGCGGATAAGGGCAGGCGAGTTCGACGTCGTCATCGGCTCCCGGAGTGCTATCTTTGCCCCCCAGCCCGAGCTGGGACTGATAGTGATTGACGAGGAGCAGGAATGGACCTACAAACAGGACACCTCGCCCCGCTACCACGCGCGGGACGTTGCCATCAGGCTGGCAAACCTGACCGGGGCGGTAGTTATCCTGGGTAGCGCCACCCCCGATGTGGAGAGCTATTACCACGCCCAGATAAAAGAATACCAGCTGCTTCAGCTTCCGGAGCGGGTTACCCCCATCGAGGCCCTACCCCACGTCGAGGTAGTGGACTCAAGGGAGGAACTCAAGGCTGGCTATCGGAGCCTCTTCAGCCGCTCTCTATCGGAAGCCACCACCAGAGCATTGGCCGACGGCGAGCAGGTGCTCTTCTTCCTCAACCGGCGGGGAGGGCATACATTTGTCCAGTGCCGCAGTTGCGGTTTTGTCTTCCGCTGCCGGCGCTGCGAGGTCGCCCTCACCCACCACTTCAAGGAGGACGTGCTGGTCTGTCACCAGTGTAATTACCGCATGCCGGTACCGGAGAGCTGCCCCCGCTGCTCGCGCCGCCGGCTCAAGTTCCTGGGCATAGGCACCCAGAAGCTGGAGCAGGAGGCCGGGTTCACCTTCCCCCAGGCCCGGCTGCTGCGCTGGGACAGCGATGCCACCCGGGGCAAAGACGCCCATCAGGAAATACTGGACAAGTTCCGCAGCCACGAAGCGGATATCCTCATCGGCACCCAGATGATTGCCAAGGGCCTGGACCTGCCTCTGGTTACCCTGGTCGGCGTGGTCAGCGCCGACGGCGCCCTTAACCTGCCCGACTTCCGCGCCGGGGAAAGGACCTTCCAGCTTCTAAGCCAGGTCGCCGGCCGGGCGGGGCGGGGAACTCTAGGCGGCCAGGTAATCATCCAGACCTACTCTCCGGAGCACTACGCCATCCAGGCCGCCGCCAGGCACGATTACTCCGCCTTCTATCATCAGGAAATAGAATTCCGCCGCCAGCTCCAGAACCCCCCGTTTAGCCGGCTGGCCGGCCTGGTCTACAGTCACCCCAACGACGCCGTCTGCCAGCGAGAAGCGGAAAGAATGGGCCGCCAGCTTGCCGCCGAAATAACCTCACGGGGGATGGACGACCTGACCCTGGTCGGCCCGGCCCCGGCCTTTATTCACCGGCGGCGAGGCCAGTTTCGCTGGCAGCTAATACTCCGCGGTGCCGAACCATCAGCGCTCCTGGCCGAGATAGCCATGCCCCGGGGCTGGACGGTGGACATTGACCCCGCAAGTCTGATTTAACAAATCAACCGCCATCGGCTATAATTATGGTGGTGATGAAAAATGGCCATACTTCCCATTAGAACCCTCCCCGAACCGGTGCTGCGGCAGAAATCAAAACGCATCAGCAACATTGATAGCGCAGTACGCAGGCTGATTGAGAATATGCGCGAGACGATGTACGCGGCCAGAGGGGTCGGCCTAGCCGCCCCTCAGGTAGGCACTCCACTGCGGCTGATTGTCATCGGTATTCCTGAAGAAGAGGATATAGTCCTGATTAACCCTCAGATAGTGCGCCGCAGCGGCGAGCGTCTGGTGGATGAGGGCTGCCTGAGCGTCCCCGGCTATGTGGGGCAGATCAAGCGCGCCGAATCGGTTACCGCCAAGGGCCGCGACCAGAATGGCAAAGAGATACGAATCAAGGCAGACGAACTCCTGGCCCAGGCACTGGAGCACGAAATAGACCACCTGAATGGCATACTCTACATTGACCACCTGGAAAGTACGGACAACCTGCGTAAAATCGCCCCCGAGGAAATCGAATTTTAAGCAGCCACAGAATATAAGAAAGCCGGAAAACCAGAAAGGCGGCAGATACCCCGCGTAGCCGCCTTTTTCTGGCTCCGGGCAGTAACAAACTGCACCCCGAGATCAGTAATGGGTGTTATACACCACAGAACCGCGCTGCTGAACAGGTATGGTGACAGATGTCTCCACCGGCCGGTCATCACGGGCAACATAGAAAAGGTCGCCGAACCGGTATTCAGGGAAGGCCTTAATAGCACCGACGATGAACTTCTGATTGATTTTTCGCTTACCTTCCCTTACCCGGTAAACCTGGCTCACCGATATTCCCATCGCCTGGGCCAGTGCGGAGAGACTCCCATATTTTACAGGATATAAATCAAATATCCTCGTCAGTACTACCACAACGGTCTCCTTCCAATGCCATATGGCGCCATTGTAGCAATTGTTATGCCATTTGTCAACCAATGCAGTAATTTGCAATACTCACCCGCCCGATAAGTTAAAGGGACAGTAAGTGACACTTGTCAGATTATCAGGTTAGAATATGGTTAGAGTTGTCGTAATACTTGCCATCTGGCGAAGGAACCGTATCTGTTCAGGTATTGACTTTTGCCATTTGGCAAATTATAATTAGTCCATGAATGGTAGCACTCGAAACCTGGGTTTGCTAATAAAGCGGCAGAGAGTGACCATACCGCTGACGCTGCGCGAGCTGGCAGTTACGTCCGGGGTATCCTCATCACATCTCGGGCGCATCGAGCGCGGCGAACGCTTCCCGTCCGCCCACATCCTGCGCCGAATCGCCAAACCCCTGGGCTTCGAAGAAGACGAGCTGTTCACCCTGGCTGGTTACCTGTCCCCACAGTCCTCTTCTATTGCGGAGAGTCACCCACAATATGTCAGTAATGGACTCGACCCCTACGTGGCCCGCGTGCTGGCACACGAGTCACCCGAGACACAACGGGCCGTCATCGGCATCCTCACCATGTTGAAGAGCATTGCCCGGAGTATAACCAGAGAGGATAACCGACCGAACGGGGCCACGGCTGAATAACCGGTAGTGAGAAGCAGAGCTCTGCCGACGATTTTCGGGGATGTTTCTTAGTGGTAGTATATCCTTCCGCCGTTCCTCATTAACCACTTGATAAGTCGGGTGATACAGGCTATAGTTTAGCTTCAGAGACACTTCTCAAGGAAAATTATGAAGCTATTTATCAGCTCCCGGGCGTTATCCTTGTTAATCAAGATAAGCAACTTTCTCATCGACCAGGGGGTTCAATCATATCTTACCGGCGGCTTCGTCCGTGATGCACTGCTGAAAAGGACTACGGCCGATATTGATATTGCCCTGGCCGCTGACGCCCTGGCCGTTGCCCCCGCCCTGGCCACGGCCCTTGGCGGCCGGTATGTCACGCTGGACGAGGTGAACCGCGTGGGCCGGGTAGTCACCGGCAATGAGGGAGCCCCCTCTGCCACTGGCCGGTGGCAGATTGACCTCTCCACCATCAGGGGGGATATTGAGAACGACCTCAGACAGCGTGACTTTACGGTAGGGGCCATAGCGACCGATATCGCCGCCGTGGCCGGTCAAGCCCAGGCTATTGGGGAACAGGCCTCCCGGACACGCCCTTCAGCGCGACTCCACAAGATAGACGTGCCGCTTATCGACCCGTTCGGCGGCGGGCAAGACCTCAGCCAGGGAATAATCCGGGCCATCACCGAGGACGCCTTCACTGCCGATGCCATCCGACTGCTGCGGGCAGTACGCCTAGCCGCGGAGCTTGATTTTACCATAGAAACTGATACCGAGTCTTTCATCCAACGCTCTGCCCGCCAGATAACCGGTGCCGCCGCAGAACGAGTAAGAGAAGAGCTACTCCGGCTCCTCGCCACCGCGGCAAGCGGCCATTTTGCGCGCTATCTGGACACGCTAGGGCTGCTCACGGCAATAATACCCGAGCTAGCCCCGCTCAAAGGGGTGAAGCAGCCACCAGAGCACTTCTGGGACGTCTTCGACCACTCCCTAGAAACAGTGGCCACCACCGGCTTCCTGCTCCGGCAGGGCACGCTGGAGTATGCCACCGACCAAGTTCTGGAGGCGGTACCGTGGTCAGCGGCACTGGCGGAATACTTTGCCCAGCCGGTGAGCGGCGGCAGCACCCGGGGCTCGCTGCTCAAGCTGGCAGCGCTACTCCATGACATTGCCAAGCCGGAGACTAAAGCCATCCACGAGGACAACCGGATGCGCTTTCTGGGACATGCCCGACAGGGAGCGGCGAAGGTAGTCAACATCCTAGAAAGGTTGAGGTTCAGCGCCAGAGAAATCAAGCTGGTAGCCGCTGCGGTGCAGTATCACCTCAGACCGATACAGATGAGCCATCATGGATTACCCACCCGGCGGGCCATTTACCGCTACTTTCGCGATACCGCCGACGCCGGTATAGACACCCTTTACTTAAGCCTGGCCGACCATCTGGCCGCCAGGGGGCCGCGGCTTAACCACGCCGACTGGCAGGAGCACGCCCGCATGGTAGACTACGTACTGGAGCAGCACTCTCAGGAAGAGAGCCTGGTGGTCCCCCCCAAGCTGATCGATGGGCACGACCTCATCAATATATTCGGCCTTAACCCCGGCCCCCGCTTTGGAGAGCTGCTGGAATCACTGCGCGAAGCGCAGGCAGCCGGCGAGGTAGCCACCAGAGAAGAAGCCATCGCCTACATCAGCCGACGGTTGTAGCCAGAGTTGGCCCCCGTAGTTTGCCCTCTTAAATTGGCACGGTGAGTTCAGGCTTGGTTTATCCCGCCAATTGCTTTATAATGGGGATGTTTATGCCGCTCTACCAGCACCGGCCAGCAAATTCGCGGCGCCGGGGGCAATCTTGATAGCTGAAGGTATCAATGTCTAGAAACAATATCGTGGTCGTTAGCATACTGCTGCTCATCTTCGCCTTTGCCATCTGTGCCCTTATCTACCCCCTGTTCGGCAGAGAAGGGATGCAGCTGGGCCTCGACCTCCAGGGTGGTGCCCACATCGTCTATAAAGCCGACCTCTCCTCGGTGGAAAGCGGTAATGAGGCCGAAGTCATGGAAGGCGTGGTGGCCGTCATCCTGAACCGCATCAACCCGCTGGGGGTAACCGAGCCCAATATCCAGAAGCAGGGTGAAGACCGGATCGTGGTCGAGCTGCCGGGCTTAAGCATCACCGACAAACAGAAGGAGCGCCTCGGGCGCACGGCGCTGCTCGAGTTCCGCGAGATGACTGTGGATGAAGAGGGTAACGTAGAGTGGATACCGGCCACCGGCACTATCGACGGGCAGGAGAAAGTGCTGACCAGCAGCTACTTCAAGGAGAACACCTATGTCGCCAGTGACAACCTCGGTAGAATCCAACTTCACTTCGAGTGGAATGAAGAAGGCAGTCAGCTTTCTGGGGAAATCACCGGTCGGCTCCTCGGCCAGCCGCTGGGCATCTTTGAAGGCGACGAGCCTTTGTTGGGCGAAGATGGACAGCCCATTGCCCCCACCGTTCAAGATGTGATTACTGATGCCGGCGTGATTACCGGCCTGAGCCTGCAAGAGGCCACCGATTTATCGAAACAACTGAATGCCGGGCGCCTGCCGGTACCGCTGGAGATTATCTACGAGCAAACCGTATCCCCGCTACTGGGGGCCAACTTCGTTGACCTTAGCATCAAGGCAGGGCTAATCGGTATAATACTGGTCATGCTTTTTATGATTATCTACTACCGCCTGCCCGGTGCCATGGCCTGTATCGCCCTGGCCTTCTACGGGGCAGTGGTGCTGGCCATTTTCAAGTTGATGCCGGTCACCCTGACCCTGGCCGGTATCGGCGGCTTCGTACTTTCCATCGGCATGGCAGTGGACGCCAACGTACTCATCTTTGAGCGCATGAAGGAGGAATTCCGAACCGGACGGACACTGGGAGCGGCCATCGAGGTCGGCTTCAGCCGTGCCTGGACAGCCATCAGGGATAGTAACGTCACCACCTTCATTGTCTGCATAATCCTTTTCTGGGTAGGCAGCAGCGTGGCCGCGGGGGCGCCGGTAAAAGGGTTTGCCTGGACCCTGGGCATTGGCGTGGCGGTGAGCATGTTCACGGCTATTGTGGTTACCCGAACCCTGCTGCGCCTCTTCGTGGGCAGCCGATTGGCCCGTAAAATCTCGCTATTCACCGCATACTCAGGAGAAAAATAATGCTCGACATTGCCGGCAAAAGAAAATGGTTCTTCATCATCTCGGGGATAATCATCCTGATTGGTATCGTTTCACTGCTGACCTTCGGGCTTACCCCCGGGATTGATTTCAGCAGCGGTTCAATACTGACATTAAGCTTTGAGCAAGGTGATGTGGATGAAAGTCAGCTGAGACAAGAGCTAGCAACTCTGGGTTACGGGAACGCCATTGTCCAGACCACCGGCGAGGGCAACTTTCTTATCCGCACCACGGAATTAACCGCCGAAAGTAAAACACAGCTCAAGGAAGACCTAGCGGCCCGGTTTGGCCCCATCGACGAGAAAGGGTTCGAAAGTGTCGACCCCGTGATCGCCCGACAGACGGCACAGACGGCGGCCATTGCTGTCGCCATAGCCGCTGTCGGCATACTCCTGTATATCACCTGGGCCTTCCGCCGTATGCCCAGTCCGTTCCGCTACGGAACCTGCGCTGTGATCGCCCTGCTGCACGACGTGCTGATAGTGCTAGGCATATACTCCATTATCGGCGGCATAATGACCTGGGAAATCAACCTGATGTTTATTACCGGCGTCCTGGCGGTTATCGGCTACAGCGTGAATAACACCGTTGTCGTCTTCGACCGCATCCGGGAGAACCTGATAAAGGGCATCAGTCCCCGCTTCAAAACAGTGGTCAACAGCAGCCTGGTGGAGACCCTGAGCCGCTCCCTGAACACCAGCCTGACTACCCTTTTTGTCGTCCTGGCCCTGCTTATCTTCGTGGGGGTCTCCATCCAGAATTTCGCCGTGGTACTGCTTATCGGCATTATTGCCGGCACCTTCAGCTCGATATGTATTGCCCCGTTACTGCTGGTCGCCTGGGAACAGCGAGGGCACGGCACCGCTAAAGCCCGCGCTTAGGTAGGGACAGGTTATGTTTTCCAGTCCGAGTAGCGCTGCTAAACTTTCCCTGGCCGTCATCGTCGGGCTGATTGCCCTCAAGGTGCTGGTGGCGGTAATAACCGGCAGCATCAGTATCGTGGCTCAAGCGGCAGACAGCCTCCTCGACCTGTTCGCCGTAGTGATAACCGTCCTGGCCATTCGCATTGCCACCAAGCCAGCCGATGAGGAGCACCCTTTCGGTCACGGTAAAGCGGAGAACATCGCCGCCGTCCTCCAGGCAGCCCTGATTTTCGCCGCCGGCACCCTGATAATCTATGCCGCGGTGCGCCGAATGATAACCGGGGCGACTATTGAGCTGACCGAAGCCGGCATCGGGGTCATGCTGGTATCCGTTATTGCCAGCATACTGCTGGCCCGCCATCTGCTCAAGGTATCACGTTCGGCCGGTTCCATAGCCCTGGAGGCAAACGCCCACAACATCGCCGCCGATGTCTACTCCGCCGCCGGCGTGCTGATCGGCTTCCTGGTCATACGCTTCAGCAACCTCTATATCGTTGACCCGATTATGGCCGTAATCGTTGCCTTTTTCGTTTTAAAGGCCGGCTACACCGTGACCCGGAAGTCATTCGGCGGGCTGGTCGATACCAGATTGCCCCAGCAGGAGGAGAACGAGATAAAAGCAGCTATTATGGAGCACGGCTGCCAGATGGGCGGCTTCCACGACCTGCGCACCCGCCAGGCCGGGCGTCAGCGCTACGTTGAACTACACCTGGTAATGCCCCGAAACGCCAGTGTTGCTATCACCCACCGCATGTGCGATAACCTGGAGCAGGACATAGAAAAGAGACTGCCCAACACCAGTATCACCATCCATGTCGAGCCGGGCGACATGGACTGCGACCAGTGCTCAGTGTCATGCACCATCAAGGACGAGGCCGACTAGGTCAGAGCGTGTACCTCTTTTATCCTGCCCAGCAGAGAGCTAATAGCGGGTGCCTGGAACCGGCTTGTCGGCGGTCCCATCGGGTCCTCGATAGCATCCTTACCCAGAAGCACGTCAAGGGTCGCCTTTACAGAGCCGGCTAGTGCCGGGAGATGATAGCCCCCCTCAAGACAGATAATTACGCGCCCGTGGCAAAGTTCAGCCGCCAGACTCTTAATAATGCCCGTCATACGGGCAAAGCCGGTAACAGTTACCTGCATCATGGCCAGTGGGTCAGCCCAGTGGTTGTCATAACCGGCCGAAGACATGATGAGCTGGGGTTGGAACCGTCTCACCACCGGAACGACAACCTGTTCAAAGACCGTCAGATACTCCTCATCACCGCAACCGGCCGGCAGCGGTATGTTGACCTTAGTGCCCCGCGCCTCCCCGCCACCGGTCTCGGCGATATCGCCCGTCCCCGGGTAGAAGGGGGACTCATGGGTTGATAAATACAGCACCCGGGGATTGTCGTAAAAGGCTTCCTGGGTCCCGTTGCCGTGGTGGACATCAAAATCAATGATGGCGACACGTTCTAGGTTATATTTATCCAAGGCATATCTGACGGCAATAGCCAGGTTATTGAACAGGCAGAAACCCATCGCCCGGCGTGGTGTAGCATGGTGCCCCGGAGGCCTCACCAGGGCAAAGGCGCTGGATACCGCGTCCGCCATCACTGCCTCGGTAGCCGCCAGCGCCCCGCCGGCGGCATATAACGCTGCCTCGTAGGAGCCAGCCGACATAACGGTATCGGGGTCAAGCCAGCCGCCACCCCGCCGGGCCACTTCCTGAATGGATGCTATGTAATTCTCGTCGTGCACCAGTGCCAGCTCGTCGAGAGAAGCCTCTCTGGGCTTAATCGGCACCAGCTCACGGCTGAGGCCGGTCTGCTCCAGGTGGGCCATGATAGCTTCCAGCCGGCCGGCATTCTCCACATGCTGCCCGGTGTCATGCTTCAGGTAAACAGGGTCATAAACAAAGCCAACGGTCATCTCTTTCCCCTTCTCTTAAGTCTCTTATAGTTCACGATGCCCCCTTAAGATAGGACCGGGTCATGCGGACTATCCATTTCCAGTGCAGGATGATATGAATAATAACCACCACCATCAGCACCACGGCCACCCAGTCGTGAAGGTCAGCCCAGTTATGTCTCGACAGCGCCCAGAAGGTGACATCACCACTGCCGCCAGCACCACGTCCCAGCCCGCTGCGGGGTAAGATAAACCACATTATAAAGCCAGACAGGGCCTGAAACAGACCGAGTACCAGCATGACAATAAATAAAACGTAGTGGATAGTTACCTTTCTCACCGCGCAACTCCGTCCGGATATTCTCCCAGCTATTATAACGCCACCCGTGACGGGTGTTCCACACTGTCTTGAGTTCACGGCCCTAATAAATTATACTGGCGGTGTAGATATCCCTATTTATAAGGTTAACTGACTCGGCAGAGAGGAGGCAGGGTGTCTTTAGACCTGCTCAAGGTTGTATCTCAGGTTGAGGGCATGGTAGCCCGTCTCAAGGCCGGTGCCAGAGAGAGACAGGAAAGTCTACGACAGGCCCTACAGGTCATTGACCGCCAAGCCGCTGACCTCGACTCCCTGCAAAGGAAGATTGCCGCCAGCAAGACTACCTGGCTTGTTGCCGGTTTGGTTGATGGGCTCG